>VGPA01000241.1 GCA_016875665.1 Chloroflexota bacterium
GCGCGCGCGGCGTTCGCCATGCGCGCGAGGCGCGGCGGATCGTCGAGGAGCCCGGTCACCACCGCGCCCAGCCGCTCGGGATCGAGCTCGCTCTCCGGTATCACCGTCGCGGCGCCCGACTCTTCCACGGCGCGCGCGTTGGCCGACTGGTGCGCGTCGGCCGCGGCGCCGAACGGAACCAGCACGAGCGGCACGCCGAAGGCGAGCGGCTCGGCGATCGACGACGAGGAGGCCCGGCCGATGACCAGGTTGGCGCTCGCGAGGGCCGCGCCCATCTCGTCGCGCAGCCGCGCGAAGGGCAGATAGCGGCGCCGCAGATCCTCGGGCAGCGTGCCGCGCAGCGCCTCGGCCTTGGCGATCTGGGAGGGTCCGGTGTGGTGGATCACCGCGGTGCGGCGCAGGAGGCGCGGGAGCGCCGGAAAGAGCGCCTCGTTGATCCGCTGCGCGCCCTGGCTGCCACCGGTGACGAAGATCACCGCGGACTCACCTGTGAGGCCGAGTGACGCGCGCCCGCTGTCGCGGGTCCAGCGCAGGAGCGACGCGCGGATCGGATTCCCGGTGACCGCGGTGCGCGCGCGCGGCAGGCGCGGGAGCGACGCGGCGAACGTGGCGCCGACGCGCTGCGCCCAGCCGGCCAGCGCCCGGTTCGCCCGGCCGGGAACGACGTTCCCCTCCCAGACGAACACCGGGACCCGCAGCAGCCGCGCCGCGAGAACCGGCGGGAACGACACGAGGCCCCCGGTGGTGCAGCAGACGTGCGGGCGGAACCGGGCGAGCGTCACGAGCGAGTCGAGGACCGCGAGCGGGAAGAGCAGCCCCCGCACCACGAGCGAGGCCCGGGAGTCGGGGTCCCGGAGCGACGGCATCGGCGTGGCGTGGAAGGCGTGCCCGTTCGTGGGGACGAGGTCAGCCTCGAGCCCGCGGCGGCCACCGACGAACAGCACGCGTGACCGGGGCGAGGCGGCGAGGGCTTCGGCGATCGCGAGGAGCGGGCTCACGTGACCGCCCGTTCCCCCACCCACGAGCACCACGCGCACCTCGCGGCTGATGCGCGGGCTCCGCGGTTCCTTGATGGCCAACGTTCAGCAGAATACCCACGGCCGCGAGCCCGACCAGCAGGGACGACCCGCCATACGAGATGAACGGCAGCGTGATGCCGGTCATCGGCACGAGGCTTGCGACGACGGCGATGTTGATCCACGCCTGCGCCGCGAGCCACATGGTCACGCCGGTCGCCAGAAGGGTGCCCTCGCGGTCCGGAGCGCGGAGCGCGATACGCGTGCCGCGGAACGCGAGCAGCAGAAAGAGCAGGATCACGGTGAGCGACCCGGCGAGGCCGAGCTCCTCCCCCAGCACCGCGAAGATCGAGTCGGTGTAGGGCGCGGGCAGGAAGCCGGCCTTTTCGCGGCTCGCGCCCAGCCCTTCGCCGAAGGGGCCGCCGAGGGCGAGCGCGTACAGGGCCTGGATCGTCTGGAACCCCGCGCCGCGCGGATCGCTCCACGGATCGAGGAACGTGAGGACACGCTGCACGCGGTAGGGCTGCGCGAGCGCGGCGACGACGGCCCCGCCCAAGGCGGCCAGGCCGATCAGGCCGAAGATCGAAAGGCGCGCCCCCGCGACGAAGTACATCGCGAGCGCCAGCATGCCGATCACGATCGCGGTGCCCAGGTCCGGCTCCGCGACGACGAGCGCGCACGTGGTCCCGACGAGCCCGGCGAACGGCAGCGCGGCGCCGCTCTTGGCGAGGTCCTTGCGCGCGCCCAGCCAGAAGGCGAGGTACACGACCAGGGCGAGCTTCGCGACCTCGGACGGCTGGAGCCCGAAGCCGCCCACGCGCAGCCACCGCGCCGCACCGCCGACGCGCGTGCCGAGCCCCGGGAGCAGCACCAGCGCGAGGAGCACGAGCACGACGACCAGGAGCGGGACCGCGAAGGGGCGCAGGCGGTGGTAGTCGATCCGTGCCGCGGCGGCCATCGCGACCAGGCCGAGCGCGGCCCAGAGCGACTGCTGGAACAGATAGAAGGAGGGGTCGTCGCGCTGGTCGCGCGCCGGGATGCCGCTTGCGCTGTAGACCATCGCGAGCCCGATCGCAAGGAGCGCGAGCACGACGGCGACCAGGGTCAGGTCGTAGCTCGTCGTGCGGGGAAGGCGCGGCAGCGAGAGCCTCATGCGGCCATCCGCCGCACCGCGGCGCGGAACCGCTCGCCGCGCTCCTCGTACGACGAGAACATGTCGAAGGAGGCGCAGGCGGGCGAGAGGAGCACGACGTCGCCCGGCCGCGCCATCGCGCAGGCGCGCGCGACCGCGTCCTCCAGGGTGAACGCGCGCTCCACCGCGAATCCGGGGGGCGCGCCCGCGGCCCCCAAGGCGGCCTCGATGCGGTCCGCCTCCTCGCCGATGAGCACGGCACCGCGGCCGCGCTCGACCACATGACGGGCCATCGCGCCGAAGTCGCTGCCTTTGCCGCGGCCGCCGAGAATCACCACCGCCCGGCGGTCGTAGGAGTCGAGCGCGATGATCGTGGCGTCCGGGGTCGTGCCCTGGGAGTTGTTCACGTAGAGCACGCCGTCGATCTCCCCCACGGGCTCCTGACGGTGCGGCACGCCCTCGAACGCGACGAGCACTTCCGCGATCCGCTCGG
>VGPA01000242.1 GCA_016875665.1 Chloroflexota bacterium
GGGGCGCGGCCTTACTCGGACTCGCCCAGGATACGCAGCAACTGGCAACGCGGATGAGCGCCGAGGCAGGCCTGTAGCCCGGGTTCTGTCTTCGGCACGAGGCCGGAGATGGTCATCCATCTAGGGCGAGGGTCACCCCCCGCCTCTGGCGATCCACCCGGGAACGGCGCGGGCCACGCCATCGTTCCCTGCTCGATCTTGCTCCAGGTAGAGCTTGCCGCGTTTCACCCGGCTCACGCCGGTTCGTCACTGTGGCGCTGGTCCTCGCCTCACGGCGGGCGGGCGTTACCCGCTACCTTGCCCTGCGGAGCCCGGAACTTCCTCGACGCCCTTTCGGGCGCCGCGACCATCCGGCCTGCTCGGCACGGATGACTCTAGCGGGTCAAGATGCCGGTACGCGAGCTTGTCGATCAGCTCGGCGCCGCGGAGCACCTGGCTCGAGAGCGTGATGTCCACCGCCTCGGCGTACTGCTTGGGCAGGTCTACCCCGAGGATGGCGTCGCCTCCACGCGCGAGATCGGCGGCGAGCCGCACCGCGTCGAGCAGCCCGCAGCCGGTGTGCGCCTTCCGCCACCCGACCAGAACCACACCGCGGGCCCCGTCAACGGCCGCCCCGCACACGAGCCTCCCATGGCACAGCACCGCGGGCCATCGCCTTAGCCACCGCGCCGCCGTCCGCGCGTCGGCCAGCTCGAGGTGCGGCGCGACGAGCGCGATCTCCTCCACGATGTCCGCGGGCGTGCGCGCGGGAACGCCGAGCGACGCGAGCGCCGGTCCGTCGCGCGCAACGGACCGCTCGAGGTCGACCTTGGCGTCGATCACCGCGCGCGGGTCCCGCGCGCAGGCGCTCGCCCATCCGCTGGTGTCCTCACGCAGGAGCCACCGCGGAGCGGCCGGGACGTGCGGCTCGCCCCGCGCGTGCACGGCGGGGACGCGGTCCGACTTGCGCGCGAGGAACGGCAGGAGCCGCACAGGCAGCGCGTCGCCGGGCGGGAAGCGCTCGAGCAGGAGCGTCCGCGGCCTGCCGTCGACCGCGAAGGACAGCCGCACCGTCGCGGGGTCGAGCGCGACCGATCCCACGGCCTCCACTTCGCGCCCGAGCGCGCGCGACACGAGCGCCGCCAGCGGAGACGGCTCCCGCTCAGGCACTCCAGCCGGCCCGCTCGTCGATCGCGCGGTTGGAGAGCAGGTCGGCGATCGTGTTTTCCTCGCGCGGGATGTGGCGCACCTCGATGGCGGGGAACGACCGCAGCAGCGCGATGGCCCGAGCGGCGAGCGGCTCAAGCCCGGCATGCCGCACCTTCCAGCGCCCCAGCACCTGCTCCACGACGAGCTTGGAATCCATCCGCACGTCGATGGCGTCGATGCCGCGGCGCTTCGCCTCCTCCAGGCCGATGATCAGTGCGGTGTACTCGGCCACGTTGTTGGTGGCCCGTCCCAGGTACTCCATCACCTCGGCCACCACCTTCCCGTCAGGGTCGACGAGCGCGGCCCCCGAACCGGCGGGGCCGGGGTTGCCGCGGGCGGCACCGTCCGCGAACAGGAGGTAACGGCCGGTCATCCCGGCGCGAGCCACTCGGCGAACCGCTCGGGGTCGGCGTTCGCCCCCGAGAGCACCGCCACGACGCGATCGGCGGGCCCGACCTGCACGCGACCGGTGAGCAGGGCGGCGACGCACGCGACGCCGGCCGGCTCCACCAGGAGACGGGAGTCCGCGGCGACGAAGCGGAGCGCGTCCAGGATCTCCTCGTCGTTCACGATCACGAGGTCGTCGGCGAGGTCGCGCACCAGCTGATAGGTGAGCCCGCCCACGTACGGCGCGCCGAGGCCGACCGCGATGGTGCGCACGGCGTCGATGGATTGCGGCGACCCGCGCTCGAGCGACAGCTTCATCGCCTGCGCCCCCTCGGCCTCCACGCCGATGATGCGGATGCCCGGACGGAGCGCCTTCGCGGCGACGCCGATCCCGCCGACCAGTCCGCCGCCGCCCACGCCGGCCACGATCACCGTGGTGTCGGGAAGGTCTTCGAGGATCTCGAGCGCGAGCGAGCCGTGCCCGGCGATCAGGTCGGCGTCCTCGAAGGGATGGAGCATCGTCAAGCCGTCCGCCATCGCCGCGTCCACGAGCGGCTGCAGTTCGGTGATCGAGCCCGCGATGCGGATCTCGGCGCCCTCCGCGTCGATCGCGGCGACGTTCACCGCCGCAGCGCTCGCCGGCACGACGATCACGGCCCGGACCCCTTGCCGCCGCGCGGCCCACGCCACGGCCCGTCCGGCGTTGCCGCCGCTCATGGTGACCACGCCCCGCGCCCGCGCCGCCTCGGGCAGGCGTGCCATCGCGTTCAGGACCCCGCGTACCTTGAAGGAGCCGGTCCGCTGCAGCGTCTCCGCCTTCGCGTACGCCGGCGCGCCGATGCGGGCGGTGAGCCCCTCCGCGGGGAGGAGCGGGGTCCGCACGAGCAGGTGGCCGATCGCCTCGCGCGCGCGGTGGACATCGGCGAGCGTCGGCCTCACACGTGAGAATCTACGTTCATCACGAGGGCCGGGCGGCGCATCGCGTTCCAGGCCTGCGCTCGCTCGCTACGCTCACCAGCGATGGGGCCGTTCGCGCGTGC
>VGPA01000243.1 GCA_016875665.1 Chloroflexota bacterium
GGCCTCCGATCGTTGCTGGCGCTCGGGCTCACGATCGCGGTCGTGATCAAGGTGGCGATCCCGCTCCTGCTCGCCGGGTGGCCCCCGGTACCGCTGGCGGTAGGTGTGGCCTCTGCCGTGAGCGTGGTCACCCTCGTGCTGACCGAGGGCTGGCGACGCACGACGGTCGCCGCCGCGGCCGGGACAGCGGCGGCGGTCGCTCTTACCGCGGTGCTCGCCGCCGTGTTCGGCATGCTGCTGGAGTTCACGCGGTTCCAGGCTTCCGAGGAGACGGCGCTGCTCGACGCGATCACCGGCGGCCGCTTCGATCTCGGTGCGCTGCTCCTGGCCGCCGTCATCCTCGGCGCCCTTGGGGTGATCGACGACATGACCATCACGCAGGCGTCGGCGGTGCAGGAGCTTCATGCCGCGGATCCCCGCGCGTCCCGGCGCGTGCTGTTCGGCCGAGCGATGACCGTGGGCCGCTCGCACGTCGCCGCGACGATCAACACGCTGGTCCTTGCCCAGCTCCCCGGCCAGGCCGAGCGCGGCCGCGGCGTTGCCGGTGGCCGCGGTGATTGCCTCGAGATTGGTGAGTCCCATCTCGGCGACCATGAGCTCGACTTCGCGCTGGGTCGGATCCCAGGTGTCCGTGCCGGTGGCGAAGCGCACGCCGGCGCGATGCATGGCGAGCCAGGCCGCCGTGCGCTCGGCGCGCACGGCTCGCATCTTGCGCTGCTCGAAGCTGAGCTTGTCCAGCTCGTCGTACCCCGGCCGGTACCAGACGGCCATCGTCGGGACGACGGTGATGTCCTTGGTCCGGATCTGCGCGGTGACCGCATCGTCGACCTGGAGATCGAAGGCGGCTCCCATCCAGCCGCAGTGCTCGATCGTGTGCACGCCCGCCGTCACGGCGTTGCGCATGCCGGCCGTGCCGTTGCAGTGCGCCGCGACGCGCTTTCCCAGGCGGGTGGCCTCCGCCACGAGGACGGACAGCTCCTCGACGCTGTAGGTGGGCGCGCCGACGTTCGATCCGGGGGTACCGCCCGCACCCGTCGCGACGACCTTGAAGTGATCCACGCCTTCCTCGACCAGCCGCCGCGCGGCCTTGCGCATCTCCTGCGCGTCGTCGGCGTGCTCCGATGCGCCGGGGCGCCCCTGGGCGGTCGGGCTGATGATCCGGCCGCAGCTGATGACGCGAGGCCCGCCGAGCGATCCCGCGACGATGGCGTCGCGGATCGCCTGGCTCATCCGCTCGGGGCACCCCACGTCGCGGACGGTCGTCGTGCCCCAGGCGAGCGAGAAGCGGGCGTTCCGCGCCCCCCGCAGCAGCTGGCCGTCGCGCGACTCGGGCTGAGTCCACACCCCGCGGCTGGTCAGGTGCACGTGGAGGTTGATCAGGCCGGGCAGCAGCGTGTGTCCGGCCGCATCGACGACGGTGGCGCCGTCCGGTCGCAGCGAGCCGCGCGGCCCCACCGCGGCGATCCGCCCGTCCTGGACGAGGACGTCGTCCGCGCGGGCGGCGCGGCCCGTGCCGTCGATCAGACGCGCGCCGCGGAAGAGCAGCCCGGTCACGCCTCGAGCCAGGTGTGCTCGTCGACGGTGAGGTTCTCGCTCTGCATGAACACGGGATCGTGGAGCTTCCTGCTCAGGCCCGCGATCTGCTTGAGCGCGAGGACCCAGATCGCCGGCGCCTGCTGCGAGATCCGCTCCTGGGCTTCCTTGAGCATCGGCTGGCGGCGCGCCTCGTCGGTGATGCGTAGGGCGTCCTGCGCCAACTTGGAAATGGCCGGGTCGCAGAAGCCGGCGGTGTTCGCGCCCTTCGGGCGGAAGTACTCACAGCCGAAGCGGTTCTCGATCTCGTCCGCCGCGTTGCCTCCGCCCCAGGCGTCGAGCCACATCTCCAGTGGGCTCTTCGTCGGGTCCATCCGAAGCAGCTCGAGGTACTTCGCGAACTCGACGGTCTCGAGCTTCGCATCGACGCCGACAGCCCGAAGCTGTTGCTGGACCGCCTGCTGGAGCTCGAAATCTTTCACGTAGTTGCCGCGCGGCCCGACGAGCGTCGTCGAGAAGCCGTTGGGATACCCGGCTTCGGCAAGAAGGCGGCGTGCCCGCGCGGGATCGTAGGAAAGACCAGGTACGGCGACGTAATCCGCCGCGCCAGGTGACACCGCACCGCCGTTCACCTGCGCCATCCCGAGGTACAGGTTCTTCACGATCGACTCCTTGTCGATCGCGTGATTGAGCGCCTGGCGCACCCGCAGGTCGCTGAACGGTTTCTTGAGCGCTGCCATGCCGAAGAAGAGGGTGCGATTGGTGCCTCGCAGGATGGTCGTGACCCGCTCGTGCTTCTCCAGCCGGGCGAGATGCTCCGGGTTGAGGCGGATCGCGAGCTGGACGTCGCCCGACTCGAGCGCGATGACGCGGCCCTCGGCCTCCGGGATCGGACGGATGACCACCTTGTCGAGGTAGGCCTTGTCGCCCCAGTAGTCGTCGTTCCGGACGACCTCGACGCGATCGTCTTTGACCCACGAGACGAAGCGGAAAGGACCCGTCCCGATGGGGTTCCTCATGATGTCCTTGCCGTACTTGACCACCGCCG
>VGPA01000244.1 GCA_016875665.1 Chloroflexota bacterium
GACGCGGGCCGCACCGCGATGCCGGCACGGCGGATCTCCTCGCGCAGCCCGTCCGCGCCGACGACCAGCACGTCCCGCGGCGGGTCCGGCCGCGCCGCGAGGTAGGCCGCCACCGCGTGCGCGCTGTTCACCACGTGCTCGAGATCGCCGCCCAGTCCCAGCTGCGCGAGTCGCGCGACGTATTCGTCCCGCGTGCGCGTCGAGTTGTTGGTGGCGAAGTACACCTTCCAGCCGGCGCCGCGCAGCCGCGCGAGCGTTTGGTGCGCGTGCGGAAGCACGAGTGATCCGCGATAGAGGACGCCGTCCAGATCGAAGATGGCGACGGGCATGGCTAGAGGGCTGTGCGATACAGGGCTTCGACGTCCGCCCGCGTCGTCGTGCGCGGGTTCACCAGGATGTTGCCCGACAGCATCGCGTCGGCGGCCATGCTCGGGATGACGTCCGCGCTCACGCCCAGCGGGCCCAGCCGGGCCGGGATGCCGATGGTCTCGTTGAGACGATGCACGAACGAGACGGCCGCCTTGCCGTCGCTGCCCGCGCCGATCGCCTCGCCCACCGCGGCGAGCCGGTCCTCCGCCGCGGAGCGGTTGAAGTCCATGACGTGCGGCAGGAGAACGGCGACCGCGGTCCCGTGCGCGACGTGGCACCAGCCGCCGAGCGGCAGCGCCATCGCGTGGACGTTGCCGAGACGCGTGTTACTGAAGGCGAGGCTCGCCGTGACCACTGCGCGGAGCATCGCCTCGCGCGCCTCCATGTCGGAGCCGTCCTTGACGGACGCCGCGAGCGAGCGGCCCACGTCGCGGATCGCCTCGAGTGCGAGCAGCTCCGTGAGGCGGTAGGCGTTCTTCGAGCAGAACGACTCGATCGCGTGCACGAGCGTGTCCATGCCCGTGATCGCGGTGAGGAACGGCGGCAGCGAGCGCGTCATCTCCGGGTCCTCGAGTGCGAACAGCGCGGTCGCGTTCGGGCTGATGATCACCAGCTTCTTGTGGTGCTCCCGGTCCGCGATCACCGAGTTGATCGTGAGCTCGGCGCCCGTTCCGGCCGTGGTCGGGATGGCGATGACCGGGGCCGCGGGGAGCGGCACCTTGTCCGCGCCGACGTAGTCGAGCGCGGTGCCGCCGTTGGTGAGCAGGACGCCGGCCATCTTCGCGGTGTCGATCGACGAGCCGCCGCCGACCGCGACGAGGGCCTGCGCTCCGTACTCGCGGGCGCGCTCGAAGCAGCGCTGCACCTCGCGCCAGCCCGGATCGGGCACGACCGCGTCGTACACCTCGTACGCGATCTTCGCGTCGCGCAGCCGCTCCTCGATCGGACCGAGCAGCCCCGCCTTGATCACCCCGGGATCGGTGACGACGAGCACCCGCTCCGCGCGGACCTGCTTCAGCGGCTCCGCAAGGGTCAGCGCGACCCCCCGTCCGAACGAGATGCGGGTCGGAATGCGGAACTGATCCACGCGCGCCATCGGTGAGGATCGTAGGCGCTGCGTCGCGCGCGAAGCGCGCGCGCTCCGAACGGGCCGCGGCCAGCCCGTGTCGAACCCGCGGGGCCCCCGCTCGCGGAGGGTGCAGCCGCGACGAAGCGCGGGCCCCCATGCACACGCGAGCGTGATAGCGGTGCACCCGCAGCGAGTGGGGTGAAGCGGGCGAGGCAATCGTCGGCTGCCCCGGCCCGTGAGGAGCGCGCTCGCCCGTTGGGGCCTACGCGGGCTTCTTCTTCCCCCGGCTGCGCCGGTACAGCCGCCACGCCTCGTTCGCGCGCCCGCCGCGCCGGTCGAACCAATCGTCCAGCCGGGTGAGGACGAGCGCCAGGGCGGCGGCGAGCAGCGCCCGCCAGACCAGCGTGCCCACGACACGGAACAGCGCGGCGAAGCAGCCCACGACGCTCCTTCTAACGGGTCTGCGCCGGAGACGTTTCCGCCAGGCGCCCGCACAGGACGCGGATCACCGCGAGTGCGACCGCCGGCCGGTCGCGCACGATCATCTCGAAGTCCCGCCGGCCGAGACGGAGCACCCGCACTTCGCCCGCGCAGCGCAGCGTCGCCATGCGCGGCTGGTCGGCGAGGAGGGCCATTTCGCCGACCGCCTCCCCCGGACCGCGGCGCGCAACGACGCGGTCGCCGCCCACGACGTCCACCGTGCCCTGGGCTATCACGTAGAGCCGGTCGCCGACCTCGCCTTCGCGGCCGAGGACCGCCCCGTCGGGGTGGGTCTCCTCGGCCGCGAGCGCCGCCACCTGCTTGAGGTCACCGGGCGGCAGCGCCGAGAAGACGGGCACCGTTCCTAGGAACAGCACCCGCTGCATGACGGAAAGCATGGGCAGGGTCTCCATCGCGACACCTCCATCGATCGAATACAGAGCGGCCGCCCGGACGAGCTCGTCCGGATCGTCGACCGCGAGACGCGCGAGGACGGCGGCCGCGCCGTCGCCCGCGGCGGCGGCGTCGGGCTCCCAGAGCGGCAGCAGCGAGCGGAGCTCCCGCCGCTCGAGACCCTCGACCACCAGATCCGCGTCCTCCCGTCCCGCGTGGGCGAGGGCCGCGCGCACGGCCATCGTCGCGTGC
>VGPA01000245.1 GCA_016875665.1 Chloroflexota bacterium
GCCTCCGCCACAGCCGCCTCGGCGACGGCACCGGCGGCCGCCACGGCTGCGCCGGCAGCGGTCGCGGTCGCGGCGCCCTCGTGCATCGTCCGGCCCGCCCTGACGGAGGGCCCGTTCTTCGTCGACGAGAAGCTGGACCGCTCCGACATCCGCACTGACCCTTCCGACAACACCGTGCGGCCCGGTGCGCGGCTCACCCTCACGATGAACGTGGCGCGCATCCAGGCGGCCGGGTGCACGGCGATCCCCGGCGCCACCGTCGACCTGTGGCAGTGCGATGCGCTCGGCGTGTACTCGGACGTGCAGGATTCCGGCGGCTCTACGCGCGGCAAGCGCTTCCTGCGCGGCTTCCAGACCACGAACGCGAGCGGGCAGGTCCGCTTCGTCACGGTCTACCCGGGCTGGTACCGGGGCCGGGCCACGCACCTGCACTTCAAGGTGCGCGTGCCGAGCGGTGGCCGGACCGCCGACTTCACCTCGCAGCTGTTCTTCGACGACGCGCTCACCGACACGATCTATTCCACGCTCGCCCCCTACACGCAGCGGGGCGTGGCCGGCCGGCTGCGCAACTCGGGCGACGGCATCTTTCGCGAGAGCGGCGACCAGCTCACGCTCGCCGTGACGAGGAGCGGTGACGGCTATGCCGCGACGTTCGACATCGGCCTGAGCTCGTAGCGCTCGGTGAGCCGCATCTCATTGGAAGCGCCGCGCGGGGTGATCTTCGACCTGGGGGGCACGCTCGTGGAGTGGACCGATTGGGTCGAGGCCAACGGGACGAAGTGGGCGGCGGCCTACGACCGTCTGCGGAGCGGCACCAGCGCCCTGCCTCCCCGCGACGCGTGGGTCGCGGCGATGCGCGGCGCCGAGGACCGCCACTGGCGGCGCGTCGACAAGGAGCACTGGAGCGGTCCGCCCGACGGGCTCGTCCGGGACGGCTACGGTGCGATGGCGGTGGCGGCCGACGACCGGCTCGTCCTCGCCACGATGGACGCCTACGGAGCGGCGGTGAACGGGTGGGCGACCATGGTCGAGGGGGCGCCGGGCGTCCTGCGGCTGCTGCGTGAGCGCGGCTACCGGATCGGCCTGCTCTCCAACACGTGGTGGGCGTCCGCGTGGCACGACGTGGACCTCGCGGCGCACGGCATGGCCGGGCTGATCGACGAGCTCGTCTACACGTCCGATCTGCCGCACTCGAAGCCGCATCCGGCGGTGTTCGCCGAGGTGGCTGCGCGCCTCGGCCTGCCCGCGGGCAAGTGCGTGATGATCGGCGACCGTCCCGTCGACGACATCTCGGGCGCGCTCGGTGCCGGCATGCGCGCCGTGTGGCGGCGCAACCGCTCACCCTGGCCGTCGTGGGACGGGCAGCCCAGCGCGATCATCGATCGCCTGGCCGAGATCTCGGAGCTCCTGCGCGGCTGGGGCGGCCGCTGATGCCGCTGCGGCTGCACGACACGCTCACGCGGAGCATCCGCCCGATCGAGCCGCCCGACGGCGTGCTCCGCATGTACGTGTGCGGCCCGACCGTGTACCGGGACGTCCACCTGGGCAACCTCCGCTCGTACCTCATGGCGGACTGGGTGCGCCGCGTCGCGGAGGCCCAGGGGCTGACCGTGCGCCTGGTGAAGAACATCACCGACGTCGGCCACATGCGGCAGGACGCGGTCGACCGCGGCGAGGACAAGGTCGTCGCCGCCGCGCTGGCGGAGGGGAAGACTCCGGCGGAGATCGCGGCGTTCTACACGGAGCGGTTCCTCGAAGACGAGCGCCGCCTCAATGTCCGTCCCGCGGACGTGTTCCCGAGGGCCACCGTGCACGTGCCGCAGATGGTGCGGCTCATCGAGTCGCTGCTGGAGCGTGGGCACGCGTACGCCGTCGATGGGAACGTGTACTACGCCGTCCGCAGCTTCGCGGGGTACGGCCGGCTGTCGGGCAACGTCGGCGAGGCGCTGCGCCAGGGGGTGCGCGTCGAGGTCGACCCGGCCAAGCGTGACCCGGCCGACTTCGCGCTCTGGAAGCGAGCGGAGGCGGGACGCACGCTGGTGTGGCCGTCCCCGTGGGGCGCGGGCTTCCCCGGGTGGCACATCGAGTGCTCGGCCATGGGCCTCGAGCATCTCGGAGAGCGCATCGACCTCCACACCGGCGGGGTCGACAACATCTTTCCGCATCACGAGGGGGAGATCGCGCAGTCGGAGGGGGCGCTCGGCCATCCGGTCGTGCGGCACTGGGCGCACGGCCAGCATCTCCTGGCGGGCGGCGTGAAGATGGCCAAGTCGGCGCGCAACACGGTCGTGATCGACGACATGGTCGCGCTCGGCTTCGATCCGCTCGCGTTCCGTTACCAGGCCCTCCTCACGCATTACCGCTCGCGGATGCACTTTTCGCTCGGAGCGCTTCGTCAGGCGGCCGCGGGACTGGCGCACCTGCGCGAGCGGGTGTACGCGTGGTCGCGCGGGCCGAGCGCGGCGCGCGATCAAGCGCTTCGGGCACGCGCCGAAGCGGCGGTCATGGCCCGCGCCGCCGACGACCTCGACCTGCCGGGGGCGCTCGCCGTGCTGTG
>VGPA01000246.1 GCA_016875665.1 Chloroflexota bacterium
CCGAGCTCGTCGCTCACGATCACGCACGGCTGAGCACGCGCGTCGATCGCGCGGCGCGCCTCGTCCCAACGCGCGACCGGGTCGGCCTCACGCTCCAGAAGGGTCGACGCCCACAGCGTGAGTGAGTCCACCAGCAGGACGTCGCCCGGGCTTGCGGCGCGCACGGCGGCGGCAAGGTCGACCCCCGCCTCGAGCGTGGACCAGACGCCCGGCCGCTCGCGCCGGTGCTCCGCGATGCGGCGTGCGAGCTCGGGATCGGCGTCGGCGCTCCGCGCCGTCGCCACGAACGTCACCGCGTCGCCACCCATCGCGCGAGCGCGGCCCAGCGCGTACGCGCTCTTCCCGCTCCTCGCCCCGCCGAGGACGAACAGGTAGCTCACGCGATCTCCAAAAGACGCAGCATCCGCGGTACGTCGACCGACGCGCGCAGCCACGCGGCGAGCGCCGCGTAACGGTCGGCGGCCCCGTCCGATGGGGCGAACGCCGCGCCGCGCCGGCGCGCGAGCGCACCGAGGACCGCGTCGCGGAAGGGCGCGTGCTCGAAGAGCCCGTGCACGTACGTGCCCGCCACCAAGCGCTGCGCGTCGACCGCGCCGTCCGCGTGGCGCGCCTCGCCGTCCGCGGCGATGCTGCCGAAGGCGACGCCGCTCACCGCCGTCGTCCCGAGATGGATCTCGTAGCCTTCGACCGGCACCGCGGGGATGTCCAGCCAGCCCGCGGCGACTTCCCCGGTCACCCGCACCGTGCGCTTCACGCGCGTGAACGACGTGCGCGCGGGAAGGAGCGCGAGGCCCCGCACGGTCGCCGCCGGGCCCTCCACGCCGTCGGGATCGGTGAGGCTCTCGCCGAGCATCTGGAAGCCGCCGCAGATCCCGAGCACAGGCACTCCCGCGTCGGCGAGCGCGCGCAGCCGAGCGCCGATGCCGCCGCGACGGAGCCACTCCAGGTCGGCGATGGTCGTCTTGCTGCCGGGCACGACGAGCAGGTCCGGCGATCCGATCTCGGCCGCGGTCGCGGCGTAGCGGACCGACGCGCCCGCCTCGACGAGCGGCGCGAACTCATCGAAGTTGGAGATGTGCGGGAGCCGGATCACGCACACGTCGGTCGCGCCCTGGCGCGCGACGGAGCGCACGCCGAGCGAATCCTCCGCCGGGACGCCGAGCCCGTCCTCGTGCGGCAGCACCCCGAGAACCGGCACGCGGCCGCGCCGGGCGAGGATCCGCGCGCCATCCGCGAAGAGAGCGGGATCGCCGCGGAACTTGTTGACGAGCAGCCCGCGCACGCGCGCGCGGTCACGCTCCGCGAGCAGGTCGAGCGTTCCGAGCAGCTGCGCGAACACGCCGCCGCGCTCGATGTCGCCCACGAGCAGGACGCGCGCGTCCGCCGCGCGCGCAAGCCGCTGGTTCGCGAGGTCCGTCCGGGCGAGGTTGAGCTCGGCGAAGGATCCCGCTCCTTCGATCACCACCACGGCGAACTCCTCGCGGAGCCGGCGCAGCGCGCCACCCACGACGGGCCACAGCGCGCCGCGCGTGCGCCAGTAGTCGCGCGCATCCTTCGAGCCCGAGGATCGGCCGAGCACCACCACTTGGCTCCGCCTCGCGCCTTCGGGTTTGAGCAGGACCGGGTTCATGTCGACGCGCGGAGCCACGCGCGCCGCCTCCGCCTGCGCGGCCTGGGCGCGGCCGATCTCCCCGTCCTGCGCGACCGCGGCGTTGAGCGACATGTTCTGCGCCTTGAACGGCGCGACCGCAAAGCCCTCGTCGGCGAGCACGCGGCACAGCGCGGTCGCGATCACGCTCTTGCCCACGTCCGACGCGGTGCCCGCCACCATCACGCAGTGCGCGAGCCGCTTCATCGTGCCGCGGCCCGCAGCGCGTCAAGTGCCGCGAGGAAGCGGTCCTGTTCCGCGGGCGGGCGCACCGCGAGGCGCAGGTGCTCGGGCAGGCCGAACGAGCCGCACGTCCGCACAGCGATGCGCGCGGCCGCCAGCCCACGCGCGATCGTGGCGGCATCGGGCCCCGCGTGCGCGAGGACGAAGTTCACCGCGCTGGGCAGCGGGCGCAGGCCGCGCGCGCCGAGGCCGTCGGCCAGCCGGTCGCGCCACTCCTCGATCCTCTGGCGGTCGCGGTCGGCGAGCGCGAAGCCCCCTGCTCTCGCCGCGGCGATCGCGTGGGAACCCGCGGTCCATGGGTCGCGCGCCGCGCGCATGGCCTCGATCCGCGCCGGCGTCGAAACGGCGTAGCCGGCGCGGACGCCCGGGATGGCGAGGACCTTGGTCAGCGACCGCAGCAGGATCGCGCCGCTCGCCACGAGCGAGACTGCCTCGACCGAGCGCGTGGCGAAGGGCAGGAAGGACTGGTCGACGACCAGCGTGGCTCCCGCGGTGCGCGCCGCCAGCGACGCGAGCGCGCCCGCGCCCGCGAAGTGGCCGGTCGGATTGCACGGATCGCAGACGAGCACCACCGCCGCGCCGGCGTCGACGAGGCGGTCGACCGGCAGCGCGAAGTCGGGTGCGTCGGCGCGCACCTCGAGCACCTCGCCGCCGACCTCCGCCG
>VGPA01000247.1 GCA_016875665.1 Chloroflexota bacterium
CTCGGTGCTCGTCCTGCGCACACGCTCGAAGGCGACGCGTAAGTAAGCCGGCAACACGAACGATCGTGAACGGAGAGACGATGCTCGAAGCTAAGCCGCCATCTTTCGACGTAGACGCTGCGGTCGGCTACTCGCAGGCGGTGCGACTGGGCGATCTCATACTTGTGTCCGGGCAGGTCGCTTTCGATGGGCAAGGCAGGATCGTGGGCGTTGGCGACGCACACCTCCAGGCAAGGCAGGCGTTCGAGAATCTCCGGTCCGTGCTCGAGCGCAGCGGATCGGGGCTGGAGCGGGTCGGGAAGATCACGATGCTCGCGACGTCGCGCGACCACCTGGCCGCCTTGCGCGCAGTCCGGCACGAAGTGTTCGACCCGATCGGCCATTACCCGGCGTCTACCTTCGCCGTCGTGTCTGGTCTCGCCCACCCGGACCTGCTCGTTGAGGTCGAGGCGATCGCCGCCCCCCGATCAGGGCCGGCCGCGCCGCCAACCGCCTCATGAACGGCCTGCCCAAGCCGCGCGACGACCTCACCGAGTACGAGCCCTATCGCACGCAGCAGGTCACGGCCGAGGTCCGCGTCAACTCGAACGAGTGGGCCGATGACAACGTCGCCCGCGGACATCTGGACGCCGCCGAGCTCGGCGACCTCCTGCTCAACCGCTACCCGAGCGACGGCTTGCCCCTCCGGCGCGAGCTCGCGCGGCGCTGGGGCGTGCGAGAGGAGCAGCTCATCTTCGGCAACGGCTCCAGCGAGGTCCTGCTCGACACGTTCCTCTCCTTCGCCGGGCACGGGCGCACGGTGCTCCTGTTCGCGCCGACCTACTCCCAGTACGTGCGCCTCGCCCGCATCTCCGGGGCGACCGTGGCGCTCGAGCAGATCGGTCTGCCGTACGACGTCACCGCGGCGCGGGCCGGCGCGGCGATGGAGCGCGTCCGCCCGCAAGTAGTCGTCTTCTGCACGCCGAACAACCCGACCGGCAACACGATCGACGGCGCGGTCATCGCGGAAGTGGCCCGGCACTGGCCCGAGACGCTCGTCGTGGTGGACGAGGCCTACGCGGAGTTCGTGGGTGAGACCCACCTGCCGCTGCAGCGCGAGCACCGCAACATTGTGGTGACGCGGACCTTCTCCAAGGCGCGGGCCGCCGCCGGGCTGCGCCTGGGCGTCCTGGTCGCCGATCCCGAGCTCGCCGGCGTCTACCGTGCTGTGGCCCGCCCGTTCACCGTGAACTCGATCACGCTCGCGCTGGCCGAGCGGGTGCTGCAGGACGAGGCCGCCGTGGGGCGGCGCACCGCGCAGGCGCGGACCGAGCGCACGCGCATCTTCGCCGCGCTGCGCCGCGTTCCCGCGGTGGAGGCGTTCCCCTCCAGCGCGAACTTCGTGCTGTTCCGCGTGCGCGAGGATGCCGCGGCGGTGCACGCGCGCTTCCTCGCGCAGGGCGTGCTCATTCGCGACGTCTCCTCGTGGCCGGGCTGCGCGGGCTGCCTGCGCGTGACCGTCGGCACCCCGGCGGAGAACGACCGCTTCATCGCCGCACTCGACGCGGTGTTCAAGGGCGAGGAAACCAGGTGAAGATCCTCGGCCACCTCCGGCGCGGACCGGCGTTCACCTCGACCGCAAGAGCGCGATGCTTGTCACCAGCGCGTAGATGAGGAACGGGAAGAGGCCCAGCATGAGCTGCGCAAAGCCTCCGACGGAGTAGAACCGGGCGGGGTCGGTCCCCCCGCCCACCACGTCGCGAGGAACGCAAGCGCCTCCAGTGTGCGGCTGTGGAACCTGTAAAGCGCCTCGGCGATGTGGAGCGAGGTTGCCAAGGTGGCTACATTGATGGCGGATTCGACATTGAGTAGCGTCCGTAGGTCCGTTGCCGCGCGCACAGAGGAGGTCGCCATGCCTGCTCGCCGCCACACCCCAGCGCGTCCCGCCGGCTCGACTTCTCGGTCCACCGTTCCCAACTTCCTCGATCGCCTGGAGTGGCGCTGCGCCGGACCGTATCGGGGAGGCCGGGTAGGCGCGGTGGCCGGCGATCCGCGCGACCGCAACACGTTCTATTTCGGCTCGACAGGCGGGGGCGTATGGAAGTCACAGGACGGCGGTCTCTATTGGGAGAACGTATCTGACGGGTTCTTCAAACGCGCTTCAGTCGGCGCGCTTGCCGTCGCGCACTCCGATCCCAACGTGATCTATGTGGGCATGGGCGAGAGCTCCATCCGTGGCAACGTCGCCCACGGTGACGGCGTATACCGCTCGACCGACGCAGGAAAGACCTGGAAGCACCTCGGTCTCGAGCGCACGCGGCACATCGGGAAGGTGCGCGTCCATCCAGAACATCCGGACACGGTGTACGTCGCGGCACTCGGGCACGCGCACGGTCCCAACCCTGAGCGTGGTGTCTATCGCTCGCGCGACGGCGGGAAGACCTGGAGGCGCGTGCTCTACCGGAACGCGCGCGCGGGCGCCGTGGACCTTTCCATCGACCCCAAGAACCCGCGAATCATCTACGCGACGATCTGGGAGGCCGTCCGCCGTCCGTGGGAGCTCGTCTCCGGCGG
>VGPA01000248.1 GCA_016875665.1 Chloroflexota bacterium
GCTCGCGGCACGGGTGCTCGACGGCGTGGGTGGCGCGCTCGAGGCGCTCCACGCGGCGGGGCTCGTCCACGGCGACGTGCGCGCCGGGAACGTGATCGTGGGCGACGACGCGGTGGTGCTGGTCGACCCGGAGCATCCTTCCGGCTTCGCGGCGACCGACGACGCCACGGCGCTCGCCGCGCTCAGGGCGCGGCTCGACGCCCGGTGAGCCGAAGCACGAGGTAGCCGAGGCCGCCCGCGACGGCGACAAGCCCGGCCGCGAGGCCGACTCGCGTGAGCAGCGCGGCTGGATCGCCGCCCCCCGCCCCCACGTCGCAGCGGAACGGCCCGCCGTCCGACGGATAGAACTGGCAGTCGTAGTGCCAGGTCGGCAGCACGAAGAACATCGAGGCCTGGGCCGCGGGCACCGGCTGCCCGGACACGAACGGGTAGAAGAACAGGAACGCCGCCGCCGCGAGCCCGAGCGTGGCCACCACCACCGTGCGCTCGCCCCGCCGCCACAGCGCCGCGAGGGCCGCGGCGAGCGCGATGAGATAGAAGGGCAGCGCCGTGAAGAAGTGGTAGAAGAACAGCACCCGCGAGATGGGCATCCACGCGATGAGCTGCACGGCCATCGCGTACGGCGCGAGGCCGGCGCGGGCGGACCGGCTCCGCACCGCCTGCATCGCCAGCCACACGGTCGCGGGGAGCGCCGCCCAGTACAGGACGATGTTGCCCGCCTCGTAGATCACAGCGCTCTGGCCGTCGGCGGTCTGGCCGTAGTACCAGTACACCGGCTTCAGCATCAGCGGCCAGGACCACCATGGCGATCCCGCGGGGTGGGGTGAGGTGAGCCCCGAGTGGTACGAGTACATCTGCCGCGTGAGCTCGGCCAGGTCCCAGCCGTACGGGATCATCGGGCCGCCGAACCAGGGCAGGTACGCCGCTAGGTAGATCCCGATCGGCACCACCGCGAACGAGACGAAGAGCAGCGCCGCGTTGTACGGGAACGCCGCGAGCAGGTCGAGCGGACCGCCCGTGCCGGCCTCGCCGCGCCACGCGGCGCGCGCGGTCACCGCGATCGATGCGACGAGCACGCCGGCGATCGCGTATGCGCCCGCCCATTTCGTCGCGAAGGCCAGGCCGAAGCATGCCCCGGCCAGCACGACGTCCATCCGCCACGAGCGCCGCGGATCGTGCGCGGCGACCACGAAGTACCAGCCGAGGACGATGAACAGCGCAAGGTAGACGTCGTTCATGCCGATGCGCGGCATCGCGAACATCGAGCCGTCGAGCACGACGACGATCCCCGTGATGATCGCCACGGCGCGGGCGGCGAAGAGCCGGCGCGCGAGCAGCACCATGACGAACGCGAGGAGCGACCCGGCGAGCACTCCGGGGAGCCGCCATGCGAGCGCGTGCCGGCCCGTCTCGATCCGGCTCGCCGCGCCCGTCTCGTCGGCGACCACGAGCGTGTCGCCCTCGCCGTCCACGCCGAGCAGCGCGCCGCGCGCGGGAATGGACGCGAACGGCGAGACCCCGTGGGGCTCGATGACGACGACCGCGTCACCGGTCGCCCCGTACACGAAGGCCGACCGTGGCACGGTCGCCAGCGTGCGGATCCCCGCCGGGTCGCCGGTCCGCGCGTTGGCGAGCGGCACGGTCGCGATAGCGTTCGACTGCAGGTCGATCGACGCCACGTCCGGAGCGTCGGTCTTCGCGACCAGCACGCGCTCGGCACCCTGCACGTACGCGAGGGCGCGGCCGCCGCCCACCGGATGCTGGCGGCGATCGTCGCCGGAGCGAGGCTCGATCTCGTGGACCGCGCCGTCCGTGGCGAGCACGTACAGCGCGCCGCCGTCGGGGCGTCCGGTCATGGCGACGGCCGGGAGGCGCACGAGGCGCGGCGCGCCGTCGAGCACGCGGTTCGGCCAAATCGCGACGCCGTTGGCGCCTGCGACCGCGATGCGCTCGTTGTCCAGGTGGAGCGCCACGGTGTCGCCCACGCCGGCATCCCGCGCGCGGGGCGCGGCGGTGCCATTGGGCGACCGTGAGATCTCCACCACGCTCCGCGCGGTGAGGGCGAGGACGCGATCCGAGTCCACGGCGAGAGCTCGTACCCGCTCGCCCACGATCGCGCCGCCGGGCAGGGCCGTCCCCGCCCGCGACCGCAGGAACACCTGCCCCTGCGCCCCGGCCGCGAACACCCGTGTGCCGTCGTTCGCCACGGCCAGCGCGGTCACCTCCGCGGCGAGGGCCTCACGTCCCGTCACGACGTCGGATCCGAACGCGAGGATGCCGAGGGCCATCACCTCCTTCGCGAGGTGCGGGTGGGTCCACTCGTACGGGTCGCGTTCGGCGAGGAGCTCGAACGCCGTGCGCGCGTGATAGACCTCGTCGAAGTACATCTCGCGCGGCTGGTCGAGCCGGTAGCCGCGGGTCGCGAGCACCGCCAGCGCGACCGCGAGCGCCAGCACGAAGTCCCGCCGCGTCGGCCGGTGCCCCGCGCCGAGCGCGGCGACGGCGTCG
>VGPA01000249.1 GCA_016875665.1 Chloroflexota bacterium
CCGTGGCGCGGCGCGTCCTGGAGCTCGGCGGCACGGACGCCGCTCGGGCGCAGGCCGGAGCGCTCGCCGACGCGGCCCTGGAGTCGGCCGCGACACCGGCCGGCCGGACCACCTCGCTGCTGTCGCCGCAGGTCGCCTCGAGGGCGGTCTCCGCCGCGTAGGCGGCGAGGGACCAGCGTCACCCGGTGAGTTCCTTCAACCCCGGCCTGCCGATCGTTGCCATCGTCGGGCGCCCCAACGTCGGCAAGAGCACGCTCTTCAACCGCATCGTGGGCGAGCGGATGGCAGTCGTCGAAGACGAAGCCGGCACCACCCGCGACCGCCTCTACGGCGACAGCGAGTGGAACGGGCGGCGGTTCGTGATCGTGGACACGGGCGGTCTCGATCGCGCGCCCGGCGATGTGATCGAGATGAAGGTCCAGGAGCAGGCCCGCCAGGCCATCGGCGAAGCGGACGTGGTGATCTTCGTCGTTGATGCGGCGGCGGGCGTGACCCCGGCTGACCTCGAAGCCGCCGAACTGCTGCGTGCGGCAACGGCGCCCGTCATCGTGGCGGTCAACAAGGCCGACAACCAGAAGCGCGACCTCGAGGCGGTCGAGTTCTATGAGCTGGGCTGGGAGGAGCTCTACCCGATCAGCGCGGCGCACGGGCGTGGCACCGGCGACCTGATGGACGCGATCGTATGGGCGCTGCCCCCGGAGAGCTCCGAGGAGATCGCCCGCCGCCAGCGCGAACAGGAAGCCGAGGCGTGGTCGCGCGAGGAAGCGGCCGGTCGCCTGGAGGCGTACGTCGTCGGCTCGGAGCCCGACGAGGACGACGAGTCCGCGGAGGCCGGTGTCGACGCGGAGCCCGAAACCCTCACCGAAGCCGAGGCGGGCCGGCGCTGGGACGCGCTGATCGCGGCCGAGGGCGAGGAGACGCCGGTCGCCATCGCGATCGTCGGCCGGCCGAACGTCGGCAAGTCAAGCTTGCTCAACGCGCTGCTCGGCGAGGAACGCGCGATCGTGAGCGATGTACCCGGCACCACCCGAGATGCGACCGATACCCCCCTCGAGTGGGGCCGCTCCACGGTCATGCTCATCGATACGGCAGGCATCAAGCGCCGCGGAAAGGTGGCCTCCGGTCCGGCGGCCGAGCGGCACTCGACGCTCCGGACCCTGCGGGCCATCACGCGCGCCGACGTGGCGATCCTCGTCATCGACGCCGTCGAAGGCCTCACGGCACAGGACGCGCATGTTGCGGGTTACGTGGTCGACGAAGGCCGGGGGCTGGTCGTCGCGGTGAACAAGTGGGACCTCGTCGCCGATAAGACAGACAAGACCTTCGATCAGTACGTGACGTGGATCCGGAGTGAAGCCCCGTTCCTGGACTTCGCGTCGATCCTGTCCATCAGCGCGAAGACCGGGCAGCGCGTGGGACGCGTGCTCGAAGCGGCGATCGACGTCTGGGGCGAGCGACGCAAGCGCGTGTCCACGGCGGAGCTGAACCGCCTGGTGGCCGAGGCGTCGTCGCGGGTGACCGCTCCGATCGTCAAGGGCAAGCGGCCGAAGATCTTCTACGCGACCCAGGTCGCCGTCGCGCCGCCCACGTTCGTGTTTTTCGCCCGCGACGCGGGGTCGGTGCATTTCAGCTACCGGCGCTACCTCGAGAACCAGTTGCGCGTGGCGTTCGGCTTCGACGGAACGCCGATCCGTCTGATCTTCCGCGAGCGATCGTCGGTGAAGCTGCCGCGCAAGCGGCCGGCAGGCCCTACAGGGCGGCGCCGGTCCGGGCGCTGGCCAGTGCGCGCCGGATCCACGAAACCACGAGGTCGGGCTGCGACGTCTGGATGAAGTGACCGCTGCGGGTCGCAATGATCTGCCTGGCGTTGCCTGACAGCTTCGCCAGTTCCTTCTGTGCCGCCTGCCAGCGCGTGCCGGCGCTCAGGCCCCGGGACAGCACGACCAGCGGTCGCTCGCTCAGTGACCCGAGCTTCTTCGCATCGGCGATCACCTTGCTCTCGGAGAGACGCTCGCTCGCGAGGGAGAACCCGCCCAGGAACTGCTGGTGCGTGCCGTCGACGAGCACGATCGCGCTGACCTCCTTCGGATACGCCGCCGCGTAGTAGCGCGTCGTGATGCCCCCGAACGAATGGCCGACGAGGACGTACGGCGGAGGGATCTTCGCGGCCTTGAGCAGGGCGCGAGTCTCGGACGCGATGGTCGCGAGCGCGCGGCCGCTGGCCGCCGCCTCGCTGCGGCCGGTGAACGGTCGGTCGTAGCGGCAGACGAAGGCGGATTTCGCGACCGCCGACATGACCGTCCGCCACGAAGCGGAGTCCACGCCGAAGCCGATGCCGTGCTCCAGGATCACCGGCTGCGTCCCGCGGCCGGAGCACGCCATCGCCATCCGGTGCCCGGCGACCGTGTATTCATGCCATTTGCCGTCTCCGACGAGGACCTGGGGGGTCGGGCTCGGGGTGGGCTGCGGGCTCGCCGTCGC
>VGPA01000250.1 GCA_016875665.1 Chloroflexota bacterium
CACGCCCGCGCCGCCGCGACCAGGTCGACGTCCGCCGCCGCGGTGGGCTGCCCGCCGGTCGCGAGATAGACGCCGTTGTCGAGCACGATGACCAGCAGCTTCACCGCCTTCACGTGGCCGGCGGTGGGCAGCACCGAGAGCCCCATGAGCAGCGAACCGTCGCCCTCGATCGCGACCACCTTCCGGTGCGCCGAGCGGTCGAGGCCGGCGGCGAGGCCGAGCGCGAGCGGGACCGTCTGGCCCATCGCGTCCAGGCTGTAGAAGTGGTTCGGCTTGCGCCCGACGGCCGCGAGCATCTCGCGGATCGTGCCGCCGAGGGTGAGGACGACCGGCTCGTTCGCGAACGCCGCGTCGATCAGGCGGAGCGCCTCGGTCCGCTCGAGCACGACTCAGCCTCCCATCAGGTTCGCGAGCACGAACACCGGCCGGTGCGTGGTCTCGGCGAACTGGCGCGCGCGCGTGACGGTTCCCGCCCATTCGGAGACCGGGGTGCGCGAGTCGAGCTGGAAGTACCGAACGCCCGCGGCGTCGAGGATCGGCTCGGCGCGCTCGCTGACGGTGTGGATCATCGAGTTGTACTCGCCCAGCCCGCCGCGCCGCGCGATGACCCCGAACACGGGCAGGTGGTAGGCCTGCGGCAGGGTGAGCAGCGCGGTGAGCATGTTCCCGACTCCGTTGTCCTGGACGATCATCAGCGCCCGCCGGCGCGCGATCGCGAGGCCCGCGAGGATCGAGACGCCCTCCTCCTCGCGGGGAATCGGCCACACGGCGCGCCCGGGCTTGCGGCCCTCGCCGGTGAGGAAGTGGTCGAGGACGGCGCGCAGCGTGCTGCTGGGCAGATGCAGCACGAATTCGGGATCGAACGACTCGATGCCGGCGACGATCGCGGCGCTGCGCGGATCGGCCGCCACGGTCAGCGCGCTGTCATCCGGGAGGTCGCGCCCGTCGCGGGGCGCGCGCTGCCCGGCGCGAGGTACGGCGCGAGCTTCATCGACCCCCCTGCGGTGCGGCGGGTGAATAGCATACGGGCGGTGGGAGGACGGCGTCCGACGATCGCCGCGATCAAGCACCGTGCCCCGACGTGGCAAGGCCGGTGAGCGGCTATCCGACGGTCGTCGTCACGGACGAGACGATGCGCGAGGGCATGCAGATCGAGAGCGTGGACATCGCGCTCGAGGACAAGCTGCGACTGCTGGACGCGATCTCCGCCACCGGGGTGCGGCGCATCGTCGTCGGCAGCTTCGTCAGCCCGAAGTGGACGCCTCAGATGGCGCGCATCGACGAGCTCGTCGCGCGCATGACGCCGCGGCCCGGCACGACCTACCTCGCGCTCGCGCTCAACGAGAAAGGGCGCGAGCGCGTCCGCGCGCACACCCCTCCGCTCACCGCCGACCCGTGGCCGCCGCAGACGCACGAGCACCTGTGCGACGTGTTCATCAAGCGCAACACCAACCGCACCGTGGAGCAGCAGTACGCGGAGTGGCCCGGGGTGATCCAGCGCGCGGTCAAGGGCGGCGCGCGCGAGGCGATGATCGGGCTGTCGGCGCCCTGGGGCTCGAACTGGCGCGGCGAGTTTTCGCAGGAGCGGCGCCTCGCGGCGCTCGCGGGACAGACCAGGCTCTGGAACGAGGCTGGCATCCCGGTCACCGGGGTGTTCCTCGCCGACCCGATGGGCTGGAACATGCCGCACTGGGTGGCCGCCGACCTGCGCGCGATCAAGGAGCGCTGGACGGGCATCCGCACCTTCCGGCTGCACCTGCACAACCAGCGCGGCATGGCGATGGCGTCGACGTACAGCGCGATCGCGGCCCTGGAGCCGGGCGACACCGTGCACTTCGACGCGACGCTCGGCGGGATCGGGGGGTGCCCGTACTGCGGCAACGGTCGCGCCGCAGGGATGGCGCCGATCGAGGATCTCGTGCAGCTGCTGGAGTCCATGGGTATCGCGACCGGGGTCGACCTCTACCGGCTGGTCGAAGCCTCGGCGCTGGCGGAATCGATAATCGGGCGAACCCTCGACGGGCACGTCTCGAAGTCGGGCCCGCTGCCCTATGCCGATCGCCGCTACGGGCTCGAACTTCCCTTGATCGAGACGCACCATCAAGCGCTGCACTGGCGGCTGGGCATGGGCGTCTGCGAGGGCCTGCCCACGCCCTGGCTGGAGCCCGCAAAGACCGCCGGATCCGCGGCGGAGTGACGGCCGCCGCGGAGCGTGCCGTCAAACGGGTGCGGCCTCGCGGACCGTGCCGCGGAGACCGCGCACCGCGTCGACCCGCAGCGCGACGAACACGCCGAGGAGCGCGAGAAGCCCGCCGCCGAGCATGAGGGCCCGGTCGACTCCGATGAGCGAGCCGAGGCTGCCGACCGTGAAGCCGCCGAGGGGGATGAGGCCCGTGATCGTCAGCATCACCACGCTGTACACCCGTCCGCGATAGCGCTCCTCCGTCCCGAGCTGCACCAGCAC
>VGPA01000251.1 GCA_016875665.1 Chloroflexota bacterium
GGGGTCGCCCAGACCGGGCTGCAGGGCGCGATCTACGGCGCCGCGGGAGAGCAGCGGTACCCGCTCGCGAGCGTCCTCTGGAACATCGGCCTCGATGCGGGCGTCGGCGCCGGTGCGCTCGCGCTCGGGCTCGTCGCGACGTGGTGGGGCTACGGGACGATGCTCTGGACGCTGCCGTTCGTGGCTGCGAGCGCGCTCACGATCTGGGCCGGCTTCTACCTGCGGCGCTGACCGCCGCCCGTCTTGCGCTTCGAGACGTGCCACGGGATCGCGACCGCCTCGACGACGCGGATGGCGTAGAAGGCGACGAACCCGAGGATCGCAGCGTAGAGGACGCCCGCGTACATCGACTCCTGGTTCAGGCGCGCGCTCGCCGCGAAGATCGCCCGTCCGATGCCGCGGTCGGAGCCGACGAGCTCGCCGACGATGGCGCCGGTGACGGCGAAGGTGGCACCGAGCTTGAAGCCGGTGAACATCGACGGCAGCGCGCCCGGCAGCCGGATCCGGAGGAACGTCCGCCAGCGGCCGGCGCCGGTCGAGCGGGCCAGGTAGAGCTGCTCGAGCTTCGTCGAGCGGAGGCCGAGCACGCTGTCGATCACGATCGGGAAGAACGAAAGCAGGAACGCGATCAGGATCTTCGAGGTCATGTCGAACCCGAACCAGACGAGGAAGACCGGCGCGATGGCGATCTTCGGGATCACCTGCGACATCACGATCACCGGCCAGACGCCCTTCGCGGCCGGCCGGAAGCTGACGATCAGAACGGCGAGGGAGACGCCGATCCCGACGCTCAGCGCGTAGCCGGCGAGCGCCGCGCGTGCCGTGTACCACGTCTCGCCGAGGAAGAACCCTCGGTCCGACCAGCCGTTCTCGACCGCGGTCGAGAAGGGGACGACGAGCCCGCCGGCGATGTCGCCGTAGCGTGCGGCGAGCTCCCACGCGAGCAGCGCCAGCCCGACGCCGACGACGGAGAGCCACGGGCCCGAGAGCGCGCGATCGACCAGGCGCGGCCGTCGGGCGGATGCCCGGACACTGCTCGGAATAGCCGTGTCGGTCACGTCGTCCGCATCCCTCCGGCCTCGAGCCGCCGGGAGACGTGCCAGGGGATCAGGAATCGCTCGAGCAGGTCGAGGAGGAAGAAGACGCCGATCCCGATCACGGCGAGCCAGATGATCCCGCCGAGCATGTCGATCGTGTTCTGGTTCGCGTTCGCGTTCAGCACGTAGTGGCCGAGCCCCTCGTTGGCGGCGATGAACTCGGCGACCACGGCGCCGATCACGGACAGCGTCCCCGCCAGCTTGAAGCCCGTGAGGATGTGGGGGAGCGCGTTCGGGATCTTGATCCGGAAGAAGAAGGCGAGCGGCCCCGCGCCGATCGCACGCGCGAGGTACACCTTCTCCTGCTCCAGCGAGCGCAGCCCGACGAGCGACTCGAGCACGATCGGGAACGTCGCGAAGAGCGCCACGATCACGATCTTCGGCGTGATCCCGAACCCGAGCACGAGGACGATCACCGGGGCGATCGCGACGAGCGGCACCACCTGAGACGTGACGAGGATTGGATAGACGAGCTTCTCGACCGCCGCCGAGGAGTCGATCAGGATCGCGAGCGGGATCGCGACGCCGACGGCGATCAGGAGCCCGAGTGCCATCTCCTTGAGGGTGACGAGGGCATCCGGGAAGAGCTCGCCCGCGTTCGTGAACGCCGCCTCGGCCGCGTCGAGCGGCGGCGCCAAGACGTACAGCGGCACGTCGCCGATCCAGATGTAGAGCTGCCAGGCGAGGACGAGCAGGCCGAGCGTGACGACCGGCCAGAGCAGGTCGAGCACGCGATTCCAGTCGCGTCCGCGGGGCCGGGCGGCGGCGACCGGCTGCCGCGCTGACTCGATCTCCGCCATGCCGGTCGCGTCAGGCGGGCGCCGGACCGCCTGCGGGCGCGTCGCCGTCCTCGTCGCGGAGGATCCCGAGCGAGCCGAACAGGCGGCGGATCTCGCTCGTGTACTTGCCGAACTCCGGCGTCTCGCGGATCGACAGGTGTCGCGGCCGCGGCAGGTCGATCTCGAGGATCTCCTCGATCTTCCCCGGCCGCGGCGACATCACGACGACGCGGTCGGCGAGGAAGACGGCCTCGGTGATCGAGTGGGTCACGAACACGACCGTCTTCCGCGACTGCAGCCAGATCCGCTGCAGGTCGAGGTTCAGCTGGTCGCGCGTGAGCGCGTCGAGAGCGCCGAACGGCTCGTCCATCAGCAGCAGGGGCGGGTCGTGGAGGAGCGCGCGGCAGATCGAGACCCGCTGCCGCATGCCGCCCGAGAGCTCGTACGGGTAGCGATCCTCGAACCCCGTCAGCCCGACCATGTCGAGGAGCTCCTGGGCGCGCGCCTGGTAGAGGCTCTTGTCGAGCTTCCGCATCTCGACCTGCAACATCACGTTCGCGAGCGTCTTCCTCCAGTCGAGGAGG
>VGPA01000252.1 GCA_016875665.1 Chloroflexota bacterium
CCGCTCTGTCCGCGGCGTCGAACGCGGCGCACGCGGCGGTGTGAAAGCGAGCGACGGAGCGGAGGCGGGCCGCTCCCAGAGGCTCCCGCTCGTCGCGGAGCTCGCCCTCGGGGACGCCGAAATCGGTTCCCGCTCCACCTCTGTGCCGCTCGACGACCTCGAGGCCGTCAACGCCGCGCGGCGCGGCGAAGCGGATCTGGGCCCGTGCCGCGGCGCGCTTGAAGCGTGGCGCCGACGCGAGGAGCGACTCGAGCGCGGCGGCCCCGTCGGCGCCGCTGCGCGCCCATCCGGGTTGGTCGATCGCGACGGCGAAGGTCCGCCTCGCGCCGCGCTCGACCGCCACCCGCACGGCCTTAGGCTACGGCCCGCCGCTGGGCGCCGGCGCACCTCAGACACGCTCGTCGTGATGACCCGCGGAGCGCTCAGTAGCCCAGAGCCGTGTCCACGACGTTGCGGAGCGGCTCACGGCGGCGGTAGCGCGCGAGGTTGTCGGCGAGGATCTCGAGCGAGCGCACCCGGCCCGATGGCCCCGACTGGGAGCGATGCGGCATCACGATCACGTTCGGGAGGCTCCACCAGGGGCTCGCGGCCGGCAACGGCTCCTCCCACCAGACGTCGAGCGCAGCGCCGCCGATCCGCCCGTCGCGGCACGCCGCGAAGAGGGCGGCCTCATCGATCAGCTGGGATCGGGCGACGTTCACCACCCAGGCGTGCGCCGGAAGGCGTGCGATGACCGAGGCGCTCACGAGCCCGCGCGTCTCGGCGGTGAGCGGCGCGCACACGACCAGGTAGTCAGCGCCCGCAGCGAGGTCCGCGAGCGCCTCGGGACCTGACGCACCGTCCACCGCGGCGCGCCGGATCCCGGTCACCCGCATCCCCATCCCCTCCGCCAGGCGCTTCACTTCCGAGCCGATCGCCCCGAGGCCGAGCACCAGCACCTGCGCGCCCTGGAGCTCCCGGCTCTCCGGAGGCCGCATCCACTCGCGCCGGGCCTGGGCATCGCGCAGGACGTGCAGCTGCTTCGCGGCGCTCATCATCATCGCGAGCGCGTGCTCCGCGATCGCCGGCGCCCCCGAACCGCTGTTGTTCGTCAGCACGAGGCCGGGCCGTTCCAGCTCGGGTGTCAGGAGACCGTCCACACCCGTGAGGTACGAGTGGATCCACCTCAGGTTGGGCGCGGCCGCGAGCACCGCCCTCGCCTCGTCGGCCTTTCCGAGGATGAGCGCGATCTCGGCGTCGCGCGCGCGGGCGAGCGCATCGGGCCCAGTGATCAGCCGCTCGCCCGGCAGCGCGGCGGCGAGCGTATCGGGCGAACCGTACGCGGCCGCCGTGACGACGATGGCGCCCTTAAGCCGGTCCGCGCCCCGCAAGTGCGTCGAAGTCACGCAGCACCTCTGCCGCGTGGCCCTCCCTGTCCGTCACGTCGTAGATCTTGCGCACCAGGCCCGCGGAGTCGATGAGGAACGACTTCCGGCGCGAGTTCTGCGCGCCCTGCTCCTCCGGTCCCTTCTGAGTCCCATAAGCCGCGCCGACGGAGCGGTCAGGATTGCTGAGCAGCGGGAACGGGAAGCCGTTCTCGTCCACGAACTTCTTGTTCAGCGCGGGGTCGTCGAAGGAGGCGCCGAGAATCGTGATGCCGCGCTCGTCGAACTCGCTCGCCTTCGCACGGAAGGCGTTCCCTTCGACCGTTCAGCCGCCGGTGCAGGCTTTCGGATACCACCACAGGAGCACCCAACGGTCGGCGAAGTCCGCCAGGCGCACCGGCCGCTCGAGATGGTCGAGCAGCTCGAAGCCGGGAGCGGGGTCACCGACCACGAGCGGACGTCCGGTCATCGCTGCAATGCTAGAGGCTCGCGAGCTTCCGCTTGGGCGAAGGAGCAGGACTCCGGGCGGCTATCCCGCCCGATTGATCAGGTGGGTCGCCATCCGCGCGAAGTACGCGAGCAGCTGCGCTTCGTCCCCCGCCGGAAGGCCGGCCTCCTTGACCGCCGCGCTCATGTGCGCGAACCATGCCTCGCGCTCCGCCAGCCCGATGGCGAAGGGCGCGTGGCGCACGCGGAGCCTGGGCGCACCTCGCGTCTCGGCGTACTCGCTCGGCCCCTCGCCGATCTGCACGAGGAATGCCGTGAGATGCCGCTTGGCCTCCGTGAGGTCCTGGGGATAGAGGGGACTGAGCACGGAGTCCTTCGCGACCCGCGCGTAGAAGCGTTCGACGAGCGCCTCGAACCATGCTTTGCCCCCGACCTGCGCATAGAAGGTCTCCGCACCGACTTCGGCCATCGAGTCGATCATCGCATCGACGGCGCGGCGCCGGATTCGGACATCGCCGAACCCCCCCCGCACCGCCCGCCTCGGAAGCGCGATCATCGCCCTCACGTGAGGTCGTCCGCGCTCGCGGCGTTCGGCGTCCGCGAATTCCGCATCTTCTGGGTCGGCTTCGCGGTCGCGTGCGTGAGC
>VGPA01000253.1 GCA_016875665.1 Chloroflexota bacterium
CGCGAGCACGGCGACGACGACGTGACGGCGGCCACCGCGGCGTTCGGGCAGCACTGCCGGCTCGACCATAGTTTCCCGGCGGCGATCCAGTGCGCGCTCCGGCACGAGCGCGACTTCCGCGGCGCGGTCCTCGAGACGGCGCGCGCCGGCGGCGACAGCGCCGGGCGCGCATCGATGATCGGCGCGTGGCTCGGCGCCGCGCTCGGAGTCGAGGCGATCCCTCCAGCGTGGCGCAGCAAGCTCCTCGCGCACGACGAGATCGAGCGGCACGTGGAACGGCTCGTCGGAAGCCTCGTTCCGCGATGACTCCTGGTCGGAGCGCCGCAGGCGCCACGCGCGCCGCGAAGCCCGGCTCCGCCGGAGTTGCGCGTGCCCTGGACCGAATGGAGTTCCGCCACATGGGCCCCTACCGCGGCGGACGGGTGGTCGCGGTCACGGGCCACCCCACCGAGCGGCACGTCTACTGGTTCGGCTCGACCGGGGGTGGGGTGTGGAAGACCGAGGACGCTGGCGACAACTGGGAGAACGTGTCCGACGGCTTCTTCAAGCGCGCCTCCGTCGGCGCGATCGCGATCGCGCCGTCCGACCCGAACGTGCTCTACGTGGGCATGGGCGAGGCGACGATCCGCAACACCGCCTCACACGGCGACGGTGTGTACCGCTCGACCGACGGCGGCGCCACCTGGACGCATCTCGGCCTCGCCGAGACGCAGCACGTCGGGAAGATCCGCGTGCACCCGCGCGACCCGGACACCGCGTTCGTCGCGGCGCTCGGCCACGCGAGCGGCCCCAACCCCGAGCGCGGGCTCTTCCGCACGCGCGACGGCGGCACGACGTGGAAGAAGGTGCTCGACCGCGGCGTCCGCGCCGGCGCGGTGGACGTCTCGATCGACCTCACCAACCCGCGCATCGTCTACGCCTCGGTGTGGGAGACGCAGCGGGCGCCGTGGGTCCTCACCAGCGGCGGTCCCGGCAGCGGGCTGTTCCGCTCGGACGACGGCGGTGACACGTGGACCGAGATCTCGCGGAGCCGCGGCTTCGCCGCGGGGGTGCTCGGCAAGATCGGCGTGGCGGTGTCCCCCGCGCGGACCGGGCGCGTGTGGGCGATCGTCGAGGCGGAGGAGGGCGGCCTGTACCGCTCCGAGGATGGCGGCGGCAGCTGGACGCGGGTGAACGGCGACGAGCCGCTGTGGCGCCGCTCGTTCTACTACCAGCACGTCGTGGCGGATCCCGTCGACGCCGACACGGTGTGGGTGCTGAACACCGACTTCTACCGTTCGACCGACGGCGGACGGACGTTCGGCCGCGTCGCGATGCAGCACGGCGACGTGCACGACCTGTGGATCGACGCGCTGGACACCCGGCGCATGATCCTTGGAACCGACGGCGGCGCCGCGGTGACCTTCAACGGCGGCACGAGCTGGTCGCGCATCGACAACCAGCCGACCGCCGAGCTGTACCACCTCGCCACCGACACGCGCACGCCGTACCACGTGTACGCGGCGCAGCAGGACTGCGGCACGATCGAGCTCCCCTCCCGATCGATCCTCGGCGCGATCACGACCGGCGAGCAGACCGAGGTCGGCGGCGGCGAGGGCGCGCAGATCGCGGTGCGCCCCGACGACCCGAACATCGTGTTCGCGAGCGATATCGGCGGCTTCCTCAGCCGCTTCGACATGCGCACCGGACAGGCGCGCAACATCGAGGTCTGGCCCGAGCCGCAGGCGAGCCAGGCCGGCGGCCGCGCCACGAAGCACCGCTTCACCTGGTGCACCCCGCTCGCGCTCTCGCCGCACGACCCGGGAGTCCTCTACGTCGGCGGCGAGCGGATGTTCCGCTCCGACGACGAGGGCTCGTCGTGGCGCGCGATCAGCCCGGACCTCACGCGGCGCGACCCGCGCGGCATGGCGCCTTCCACCGGCCGGATCACGCGCGACCGGCCGACGGAAGATCGCGACCAGGTGTGCACGATCTTCGCCTTCGCCGAGTCGCCCGTGCGAGAGGGCGTGATCTGGACCGGCAGCGATGACGGCTTCGTCCACCTCACGCGCGACGGCGGGAAGACCTGGAAGAACGTCACGCCGAAGTCGTTCGCGGCGTGGACGCTCGTCACGACGATCGAGCCCTCACCGCACGACGCCGCGACGGCGTACCTGACGGCGACACGGTATCTGCTCGACGATTTCCGGCCGATCGTGCTGCGCACCAACGACTGGGGCCGCACGTGGTCGCCCATCACCGCCGGCATCGACTCGTCCGAGCCCGCGCGCGTCGTGCGCGAGGATCCCGAGCGGCGCGGCCTGCTGTTCTGCGGCACCGAGGCGGGCGCGTACGTCTCGTTCGACGATGGGGGCGAGTGGCACCGCTTCCGCGGGCTGCCGGCGGTGCCGGTGCACGACATGCAGGTGAAGGAGGGCGACCTCGTCCTCGCCACCCACGGCCGGGGCTTCTGGGCGA
>VGPA01000254.1 GCA_016875665.1 Chloroflexota bacterium
CGCCACGGACGGCCTCAACGACGCGGTTGCCACCGGCCTCGCCGAAGCGGAGCGCCGGGGCGCCCGCACGGCGATCGTCGTCGCCGGAGACCTTCCGCTCGTGAGCGCGGCGGACCTCACCGCCGCGGCGGGCGCGCTGGGCGGCGCGGAGCGAGGCGCGGTCGTCTGCGTGGACCGCGGGGGTGCGGGCACCAACGCGCTCGTGCTCAGGCCGCCTCGGGTGATCGGTCCGGCGTTCGGATCGGGCAGTGCCGAGCGGCACCTGGCGGAGGCACGGAGCGCCGGCGCCGAAGCCGTCCGCTGGGCGAGCCCCGCGATCGCGTTCGACGTCGACACGCCCGCCGACCTCGAGGACCTGCGGGCAGTGGCGCCTTAGCGGCGAGCCTTCTTGCGGACAGGGGTGGGCTTGCCGCCCTCGGTCGTCATGCCGTGCGCCGTGGCCCATGGGCGCCAGTCCGGCACCGGGTGCTTCACGGTGTAGAGGAAGTGATACAGCCCGCTGTCGCCGACGAACTTGAAGCGCTTCCGCAGGTCTTTCGCGAGATCCTCGTGGTCGGCGAACGAGCGCAGGTGCTTCTTGTAGCCCCCCGCACGCTCGAGCTCGAGTAGCGCGTTCGCGTTGTGCACGGTCGCGGCGATCTTGCCGCGGCTGCGGATCACCCGCTCGTCCTTGACGAGCGCGTCGATCTCCTGGTCGGTCATCCGCCCGACCCGCTCGACCTGGAAGCCATGGAAGGCCCGCACCGTGGTGGGCCACTTCGCGTCCACGACGCGCCGGCTGATCCCGGCTTGGAAGGCGCTGCGGCTCAGTTGGTTCAGGTAGTCGTCGAGGGACTTCGGGGTGATCCGCGGCGGCGCGCCTTCCATGCCACCCTCCCGCGTTCGGTGCGAGAACGACACGGCCAGCGCCTGCGCGTTAGTCCGCGCGCTGACCGGCACACCCCGATCAGGCGGGAGTTGCCGCTCCCTTCCCGCATGCCGCACTCTGTGCGGTGTGGCGGATCCGCGCGAGGCGCACTGGCGCGGCAACCTGATCGGCGCGTCCGCCGCGATGTTCTCCATCTCGCTGGGCTCCAACATCGCCAACCCGTTCCTCCCGATCTTTCTGCACCGCGATCTGGGCATCGAGGACCTCGGGATGGTCGCGCTGTGGGTCGGCGTCCTGAACGCCTCGGCGCAGGGCGCGCTCGCCGTGTTCAGCTTCGTCTGGGGCATCACCGCCGACCGCGTCGGGCGGCGGGCGATGCTCGTGCGCGGCGTGCTGGGCTCGGCCACGTGCACCGCGCTGCTCGCGACCGCGCAGAGCCCGGTCCACGTGCTCGGAATCAGAGCGCTGTCGGGGGTCTCGGGCGGCACCAACCCCGGAACGCTGGCGCTGGTCGCCGCCGAAACGCCGCCCGCGCACCTGGGGCGAGCGCTCGGCCTCCTGAGCGCCGCGCGCTCCCTGGGCCAGAGCGCGGGCCCCGCGATCGGCGGGATCGTCTCGACCGTCTTCCCGCTGCGGGCGATCTTCCTCGGCGGCGCGGCGGTGCAGTGCATCGGCGTCGTGCCGATCCTCTTCCGTGTGCACGAGACCGCGCGGCCCGGCCCGCGAGCCGAGCGCCCTCCGCTGCGCGGCCTGCTCGGGGAGGCCCTACGCGGACCGGGATCCCCGCTCCGCTCGCTGCTCGCCGTCCAAGCGGTCTCCGCCTTCGCCTCCGCCGGGTCCCACCAGCTGCTCGTGCTGCGCCTGCTCGAGCTGGACGCCGCGACCGCCGCGCTCGTGACCGGACTCGCCTTCTCCGCGTCTTCGGCCGCGACCGTGCTCGCGGCCGTCGTCTACCCCGGGGTCCTCCCGCGGCTCGGCTTCCGCGGCCTCACCGTCGCGGCGCCGGTGGTGATCGCCGCGATGACCGTCGTGACGTCCGCGACCGCGTCGCTGCCGCTGATCATCGCTGCGTTCGCGGTCGCGGGCCTCGCGCAGGGGGCATTCAGCCCGGCGATGCAGGCGATGATCGGCCTCGAGACGCCCGCCTCACTGAAGTCGACCGCGTTCGGCTTGTCGTCGACCCTCTCGACGACCGGCACCGCCACGGGGGCCATCGCTTTCGGCGCGCTGGCGGCCACGCTCACCCCGACGCTGGGTCTCGCCGGGAGCGCCGTGTTCTGGCTCGCGCCCGCGCTGCTTCTGGCGGCCTGGGGGCGGGAGCCGGCCGCACGGCGCGCCTAGGCGAGGCGTCCCCCGACGGGGGCGACGGCGCTAGGTACGCCTCGGCCGCCCTCCCGTTCGGGGCCACTATCGCGGCGCCCGCGGCCGGTTCGGGTCGGCGAGGTCGAGCGCCGCCCCGACGATCGTCTCGGTGTCGATGCCGAAGTGCCGGTAGAGGTCCTGCACATCGCCGGACTGGCCGAAGTCGTTTACCCCAAGGCACGCCATCCGCTGGCCGACCACTCC
>VGPA01000255.1 GCA_016875665.1 Chloroflexota bacterium
GAGCTCGCCCCTTGGCGCGTGGCGGCGTTCCCCCGCCTCGCGGTGTCGGTCGGGTGAGCACGTTCGTCGATCGCGCCGAGATCGAAGTGCGCGCCGGCAACGGGGGCAAGGGCTCGATCTCCTTCCGCCACGAGGCCCACGTGCCGCGCGGCGGGCCCGACGGCGGCGACGGCGGACGTGGCGGCGACGTCGTGCTGCGGGTCGACGCGTCCATCGGCACGCTGGCGGACCTCCGCTACCGCCACACGTACGCGGCGGCGCACGGGGACGGCGGCTCGGGGCGTAACCGCAGCGGGAAGGCGGCCGAGGATCTCGTGCTGCGGGTGCCCCCGGGCACCGTGGTGCACGACGTCGAGACCGGAGAGTCGGTCGCCGACCTGCTCGAAGACGGCGAGGAGCTGACCGTCGCGCGCGGCGGGCGCGGGGGTCGCGGCAACGCCCGCTTCACGACGAGCGTGCGCCAGGCACCGCGCATCGCCGAGGACGGTGAGGCCGGTGACAAGCGCACCATTCGCCTCGAGCTGAAGCTGCTGGCTGACGTCGGACTGGCCGGGCTGCCCAACGCCGGCAAGTCGACCCTGCTCGGCGCGCTCACGCGCGCGCGCCCCAAAGTCGCCGCCTACCCGTTCACCACCCTGTCGCCCAACCTCGGCGTCGCGCGCTTGGAGGACCGCGAGCTCGTCGTCGCGGACATCCCCGGCCTCATCGCAGGGGCGCACGCGGGAGTCGGACTCGGCGACGAGTTCCTGCGCCACCTCGAGCGCACGCGGCTCATCCTCCATGTGGTGGACGCCGCGCTGCCCGATCCGCTCGGGGCGATCGCGATCGTCGAGCGCGAGCTCGAGCTGCACGGGGCGCTTGCCGCCATGCCGCGCCTATACGTGCTGAACAAGCTCGACCTCGCCGAGGCTCGCGACGCCGCGCCCGGTGTGGCCAGGGCGCTCGCGGCGCGCGGCGCGGAGTCGATCAGTGTGTCCGGAGCCTCGGGCGACGGCATCGCCGAGCTGCTCAAGCGCCTTTTCGCGCTCGTCGCCCCGCGCCCGGCGGCCGCGCGCACGAATGCGTCCAGGGAGCGTCGGATCGCATTCGCGCGCAGCGCCGCCGACTTCACCGTGACAAAGGAGGGCGAAGTCTTCCGCGTCACCGGCACGCGCGTCGAGCGGCTCGCCAAAGGGATCGATTGGCAGAGTCCCGAGGCGACGGCCTTCTTCCAGCGCGTCATCCTGCGCAGTGGCGTTGACGCCGCCCTGCGCAGGGAGGGCGTGCGCGAGGGCGACACCGTGCGCATCGGCAGCCTCAACCTGGAGTGGCGCGAGATGCCCGAGTGACGCGGCTCAAGATCGGCATCTTCGGCGGCACGTTCGATCCGATCCACGTCGGACACCTCGCCATCGCGCGCGCGGCACTGGAGTCGGTCCCGCTCGACCGCATCCTCTTCGTGCTCGCCAAGCGCTCGCCCCTGAAGGAGCGCGCCCCGGTCGCGAGCGAGGAGGACCGCCTCGCCATGCTCGAGCGCGTCGTCGCCGACGAGACGAACTTCGCGGTGTCGCGCATCGAGCTCGACCGCGAGGGTCCGTCGTACACGATCGATACGCTCGAAGCGCTGCGCGACCAGGGCGATCTCCACCTGATCCTCGGCGGCGACGCGCTCGCGGAGTTCCCGCGGTGGCGGCAGGCGGAGCGCATCGCCGAGCTGGCCCGGCTGCTCGTCGCCGAACGTCCCGGCTCGCCCACCCCGCCGCGCGGCGTCCCGTTCACGCCGTTCGACGCGCCGCGGCTGGACCTCTCGTCGCGCGAGCTCCGCGCGCGCGCCTCCCGCGGCAGATCGCTGCGATACCTTGTCCCCAACCTGGTGTGGCGCTACATCGAGGAGCGCGGCCTGTACCGCGCGGAGCACGTCCCGTCTCGCCCCAGATGATCAGCCCGCGTGCGCTCGCCGACCTGGTGGTCGAGGCCGCGGCGGACAAGAAGGCCGAGGGCATCACCATGCTCAACGTCGCCGAGGTCACGACGATCGCCGACCTGTTCGTCATCTGCAGCGGCCGCGTGGAGCGGCAGGTGCAGGCCATCGCCGACGGCGTCGTCGAGAAGGTGAAGGGCGCCGGCCAGCAGGTGCTCGGCATCGAGGGCTACGGCACCGGACGCTGGGTGCTCGTGGACCTGGGGGCGGTGATCGTGCACGCGTTCGTGCCCGAGGAGCGCGAGCTCTACCGCCTCGAGCGCCTATGGGGCGACGCCCCCGTCGTCCTCAGCATGCCGTGAGCGCGGTCAACGAGCCGGTCCTCTCGTACGCGCCGGGCACGCCCGAGCGCGCCGCGCTGCGCGCGGCCCTGGCCGAGCTCGCCGGCAGGCGCACCGAGATGCCGCTGCGCATCGGCGGCCGGGAGGTGCGGACGAAGCGGACCTTCGACGCGG
>VGPA01000256.1 GCA_016875665.1 Chloroflexota bacterium
GCCTTCGGGCGGTGGGGCCGAGCAGGTGCTGGTCGATGGACTTCGTCAGCGCGCGCAGAACGGCTTCCACCTCGTGTCGTGGTACCTCGGGCCGGCGATCTCGCCGGACGGCCGCCGGCTCGCGCTGACCGAGGACGACGGTGATGGGGCGTCCGACCTCGAGGTGATCGACGTCGCCACGCCGGGCCGGCGCCCCGTGCGCATCCTCTCCGGCGGCGCGCAGCTGGCCGAGCCGGCGTGGTCGCCCGACGGCACCCGTCTCGCGGTGACCTCGTACAACACCGAGACCGCCGGCATCCTGCTCTGGCCGGCGGACGGCGGCCAGGCGCGCCGGATCACGGGGCTGCCCGCGGGCGACGCCTACCGGCCCTCGTTCTCGCCCGACGGGGCGTGGCTCGTCTACACGCTGCGAACCGGGGCGGGGAACGACGTGCACGCGGTCGAGCTCGCGACGGGACGCGACGTCGCGCTCTCCGAGGACGGCAAGACCTGGAACGGCGTCTTCTCCCCGGACGGCAAGTGGGTGGCCTTCCTCCGCCAGAGCGCGGGCGTGATCGATCTCTATGCGATGGAGCTGGGCGACGCGCTCGGGGGCGGCAAGCCCGGCGAGACGCGGAAGCTGACGCGGGGCGAGGGTGTCGACGGGCAGAGCCGCCCGGCCTGGAGCCGCTGAGCCTCGAAAAAGCCGAGCGAGTGGAGGGCTTTGCCCGACCGAGCGAGGTCGACGCGCAAGCGGATCCGCGTCAGCGGATCTTGAGTCAGCTCAGGCGGTTGCGCACCTGCGACGAGAAGAAGTCCATCGCCGCCACGGTGACGACGATCATGAAGATGATCAGACCGGCCTTCGGGTACTGGAACTGCTGGATGGTCTGGAACAGCAGCTGCCCGATCCCGCCGCCGCCGACGAATCCGAGGATCGGGGCCAGGCGCACGTTCGCGTCGAGCCGGTAGACGGTGAACGAGATGAACGGGTTCGCGATCTGCGGCACGACGGCCGCGAGGATCACCTGGATGCGCGTCGCGCCGGTCGCGGTGACGGCCTCGCCCGGACCCGGGTCGATGCCCTCGACCGCTTCTGAGTAGAGCTTGCCGAGGACGCCGATGTTGTGGAACGCCAGGCCGAACACGCCGGCGGCGCTTCCGAGCCCGAAGATGATCGCGAAGATGATGACCACGATGAGCACGTCGATCGAGCGCACGATCGTGAACAGCACCCGCACCAGCGCGTAGATCGCCGCGGTCACCGGGTTGCCGCCCATGATGTTGCGCGCTCCCAGGAACGCGAGCGGCAGCGCGACCACCGTGGCGATCGCCGAGGCGACCACGCCGAGCAGGATCGTCGTGAGCATGAGGCCGCCGGCCGTGTCCCAGAACGTCTCGAACTGGTTCTGCGGCGTCATGATCGTGAAGTCGAAGCGCACGAGGTCGGCGATCCGCGCGAACGCGTACTCCGGGTTCGCGCGCGAGGTGTCGATGTCGAGCACGCGCACGCCCACCGCGAGCACCCCGATCGTCGCCGCGGCGACCGACAGCCGGCGCCAGTCGGTGAGCGGGCTGCGCGACAGCTCGGGCGGCACCGGCAGGTTGCGGGAGGTGAAGTAGGACGCCATCAGGCGACCTCCACTTCCACGGCATCCTCGCCGTAGATCTCCTTGAAGCGGCGCTCGTCGATCTCCGCAGGCTTGCCGTCGAACGCCACGCGGCCGTCCTTGAGCGCGATCACCCGCGTACCGTACCGCCGGGCGAGCGACAGGAAGTGCAGCGAGCAGATGACCGTGATGCCGTCGTGCCGGTTGATCTCCTCGAGGTAGCGCATGACGGAGTGGCTCGTGGCCGGGTCGAGGCTCGCCACGGGCTCGTCGGCGAGCATCAGCTCGGGCCGCTGCATGAGCGCGCGGGCGATGCCGACGCGCTGCTGCTGGCCGCCGGAGAGCGCGTCGGCGCGGCTGAACGCCTTCTCCAGGATCCCGACGCGCTGCAGCTGCTCGAAGGCGAGCTCGACGTCCCCGTGAGTCGGGCGGAACAGGAGCGTGCGCCAGAGCGGCCGCCAGCCGAGCCGCCCGGCGAGCACGTTCGCGAACACGCTCGACCGCTTCACGAGATTGAACTGCTGGAAGATCATCCCGATCCGGCGCCGGATGGCGCGGAGCTCGCGGCCGCCGGCCTGGGTCACGTCCGTTCCGTCGAAGATCACGCTGCCGGCGGTCGGCTCGACCAGCCGGTTCACGCAGCGGAGCAGGGTCGACTTCCCGGAACCGGAGAGCCCGATGAGCACGACAAACTCGCCCTTCTCGATGTCCAGGCTGACCCCGTCGAGCGCCTTTGTTCCGCTGGGGTACCGCTTGTGCAGGTCGACGAGCCGCAGAACCGCACCCACCGCGCGGCAGCATACGTGGAAGGCCGGAATGGCAGAGG
>VGPA01000257.1 GCA_016875665.1 Chloroflexota bacterium
GTACGCGGAGCGCGGCTTGAGCGGGATGTCCTTGGCCACCTCGCCGGTGAGGGGGCCGTCGCCGGCGAGCTCCGCGTACCGCACGGTGCGGCCATCGCGCGTCCGGAACGCTCCGTCGCGGCCCTCCAGCGACGCGGCGTCGACGCCCAACCGCCCGGCGGCACGGGCGGCGAGCGCCGCGCGAGCGCCGGCGGCGGCGCGTCGCAGCGTCGCACCCTCGGTCTTGATCGACATGCTTCCGAAGGTGCCGAAGTCCCACGGCACCGCTGCCGTGTCCCCCAGGACGACGCGTACGCGCTCGAGCGGGAGATCCAGCTCCTCGGCGACGATCTGCCCGAACGCGGTCCGGATCCCCTGGCCGAAGTCGACCTTGCCGGAGAACGCGGTCACGCCGCCGTCGGGCTCGAGGCGGATGCGGTGCTCGATGAAGAGCGGCGGCGGCGGGCCCCAGCTCACCCCGCGCCGACCTTCTGGATGGCCCTGATCACGCGGCCATAGACGCCGCAGCGGCACAGATGCGCCGCCATCGCCGCGCGGATCGCCTCCTCGTCGGGCTGGGGGTCCTGCTCCAGCAGCGCGGCCGCGCCGATGAGCATCCCGCTCGTGCAGTAGCCGCACTGCATGGCGTCCTCGTCGATGAACGCCTGCTGGAGCGGATGGAGCCGATCACCCTGGGCGAGGCCCTCGACCGTCGTGATCTCCATGCCGCCGCGCGCGACCTGCTCGACGGTGGTGAGGCAGGACGCGACCGCGCGGCCGTCCGCGAGGACGAAGCAGGCGCCGCACTGCCCGCGGCCGCAGCCGTAGCGGGTGCCGGTGAGCTCGAGGTCGTCGCGGAGAACCCACAGCAGCGGCGAGGTCGGCGGGACGTCCACTTCGCGGCGTTCGCCGTTCACGGTGAGGGCGTACTTCACGGCCTCCGTTATAGAGCGCCCGCGGGGGCGTGTTCGGTCAGCGCTCCAGGAGCGCCCGCCGGCCCTCCAGCGCTCGGCTCACGGTCATCTCGTCCGCGTACTCCAGGTCGCCGCCCATGGGGAGGCCCCGCGCGAGCCGCGTCACCTGCACCCCCGTCCCGGAGAGGAGTTGCGCGATGTACATCGCCGTCGCCTCGCCCTCGAGGTTCGGATTGGTGGCGAGGATGAGCTCGGCGACGTCGCCGCCGCGCACGCGTTCCACCAGCTGCGCGATGCGCAGATCCTCGGGACGCACGCCGTTCACCGGTGAGATCGCGCCGTGCAGCACGTGGTAGGCGCCGCGGAACTGGCCCGTGCGCTCGATCGCGAGCACGTCGAGCGGCTCTTCGACCACGCACACGACGTGGTGGTCGCGGTCGGGCGCCGCGCACACCTCGCACGGATCGGCTTCGGCGATGTTGAAGCACACCGTGCAGTAGCGGAGGTCGGTCTTCACGGCCCGGATGGCCGCGGCGAGCGACTCGGCGTCCGCGGCCGACGCGCGGAGAAGGTGGTAGGCGAGGCGTTGCGCGGACTTGGGCCCGATCCCGGGCATCTTGCCCAGCTCGTCGATGAGCCGCGCGAGGGGGCGCGCGAGCGCGGTGGCCATCAGATCACATGCCGGGGAGGCGCAGCCCGCCGGTCGCGGCGCCGAGCTTGTCGTTGGCGAGCTTCTTCGAGCGCTCGATGGCGTCCCTGACCGCGGCGAGCACCAGATCCTGCAGCGTCTCGACGTCCTCGGGATCGACCGCGTCCTTCGCGATCGTCACGCTCCGAATGTCCTGCGTGCCCGTCATGGTCACGGTGACGGCGCCGCCGCCGGCGCTGCCGTCCACGGTCGCCTCGGCAAGTTCGGCCTGAGCGCGCTCCATCTTGGCCTGCATCTCTTTCGCCATGCGCTGCAGCGCGCCGAGATCTCTCACTTCGTTCCTCGATTCTTGCTCAGCCTCGCTGAGCCCACTCCGTGTCGAACTCGCTCGTCGCGGCAAAGCCGCTCGCTCGCCCTCTCTTGATCACTCAACCTCGAGAATGTGCTCGGGACGCCGGAACGTCTCCAACGCCGCGCGGATCATCGGGTCCTCCGTCGCCGGCACCGCGCCGGCCGGCGCGGTGAGCCGCGTGCAGCGCACGCGCAGCGGCGCGCCGACGATCGACGTGAGGGATTGCTCGAGCTCGGCGCGGTGCGACTCCTGCCACATGTTGCGGGCGAAGTCGTCGGCGAAGCCGATCACGACCACGGTCCCTTCCATGGCCAGCGGCTCGGCGTTGGCGAGCTGCGCGGCCTTGCCCACGCTCGACTCCTGGAGCCGCTCGACGATCGCGGCCCACGCGTCGCGCACACGATCGAGCGTGACGAGCGTCGTCGGCGCCGCGCCCTTCGCGCCCCCGGGCACCGCCGCGGCTTCGCGCGCGGGAGCCTGCGCCCGCCGGGCGGCGAGATCGATCGGCGGC
>VGPA01000258.1 GCA_016875665.1 Chloroflexota bacterium
GATTCCCCCTCCGCGAGCAGGACGATCCGCACCCGCCGGTGGGTGCGGCGGCCGCCGATCTCGGCTTCGAAAGCGGCCCGATGCGCGGCGCTGACGATCACGACGTCCACTCGCACGCCGATAACCGTAACGCCGGAACTCCCTAGGGCAGCTCCCAGAACGTGTAGGTCCACAGCCTGCGGAATCCCGCCTCGCGCAAGTTGTCCGCGGAGCTGCCCTGCAGCGAAGACTGGCTGAAGAAGGCGGTCACCCCGCGGTCCAGGCCGTGCAGCAGCCGCGCCGCGAGCAGGGCCGGCTGGAGGCCGCGCCCACGGTGGCTCGGGATCACGCTGCCGCTGAACAACAGCCCCCCGCCCCGATGCAGGAGCATCGCCGCGCTCCCGCCGGGGCGCTCGCGGCGCCGCGCGATGAAGGGCACCGTCGTCCGGGGCTGTGCGGCGAACATGCGCACGCTGGTGCGGGCGAAGATGCGCCACCGGCCGCGCTGCCCGAAGCCCTCGCGGGATAGCCTGCCCCACAGCCCAAGCTCGTGGAACGCGGGCCCGACGTCGAGCGCCGGGTCCCGGAGGACGCGTGCGGCGCGCCGGCGGACGCGCGCCTCGTCGCGCACCTCGAGCACCCATCCGGCGCCGCGCCACTCTTCCGGCTTCAGCCCGTTCCGCCGGAGCAGAGCAAGGGTGCCCGCCTGGCCCGCGCCCTCGCACACCACGATGCGCGCGGTCTGACCGAGTCGCGCGTAATGGCGGCGGATGCGGTCGAGGCTCCCCTGCGTGGCGTCGCCGTACACGCCGAAGCCGAGAACGCGCGGGCTGAAGCCGCCGAACGGGGCGGAGCCGAAGCAGTCGTTGCCGGCGATCCGCGCCAGGGAGAAGCGGGCGGCCGTCTCGCCCACGCCGCCCGGACCGATCGAGCGCCGCCGCTGGAGCTCCGACTCGAGCCGGAGCGCGCGCTCGGCGAGCGAGACGCGGTCTACCTGGTCACGAGCCCCTGGAGCGCGCGGCGCACGAGCTCGCGCGTGAGGGGCACCTTGTACGCGTTGTCCTTCTTGGTCTTCGCGTCCTCGAGCAGGATCCGCGCAGCCTCGTCGCACGCCGCGTCGTCCGGGGACCTCCCTTCGAGGACGGCCTCGGCCGCCGGCACGCGCCATGGCATCGCGGCTACGCCGCCCGCGACGATGCGCACGTCGCGCAGGACCTTGCCCCGGCCCTTCGCGGACGCGGCGACGGACGCGAGCGCGAACGACCAGGCCTTGCGGCGAAGGCTCTTCACGAACGCCCCGCGCCGCCCGCGACCCCCGCCCGGGATACGCACGGCGACGAGCACCTCGCCGGGATAGATCGCGAGCTCGCTGCGCTGCGGGCCGCCGGGCACCTGGTACAGGTGCTGAAGCGGGATCTTGCGGACCCCGAACGTCGAGCGCAGCTCGACGACCGCGTCGTACGCGATGAGCGCGGGCGCGAGGTCGGAGGGGGCGACCATCATGCAGGTCTGCACCCCGACGATGGCGTGGAAGCGCGAGTCGCCGCGGATCGCGAAGCACTCCTGCCCGCCCTTGTGCCAGCACGGCACGGCGTGGTCGCGGAAGTACCAGCAGCGGTTCTGCTGGAGCAGGTTGCCCGCGACCGTGCCCGCGTTGCGGAGCTGCTCGGTGGCGAGATCGGAGAGCGCCTCGCGCAGGATCGGCAGCTCGGTGGCGAGCTCCGAACGCTCGAGCTCGCCGAGCGGCAGCGCGCCGCCGAGGCGGAGCGCGCCGCGCTCGCGCTCCCAGCCGCTCAGCTCCGGCACGAGCGTGAGATCGACCAGACGCTGCGGTGCCTCGAGGTCGGCCTTCATCATCCCGAACAGGTCGGTGCCGCCCCCGAGCGGCACGCCCGCGCCCTCGGCGACCATGCGCAGCGCGTCGCGCAGCACGATCGGCCGCCCGAGCTCGAACTCCCTCACGACGATGCCTGCGACAGCGCGGTCAGGACGCGCTCCGATGTGAGCGGCGCCTGCCGCACGCGCACGCCGGTCGCGTTCGCGAGCGCGTTCGCGACCGCGGCGGCCACGGGGATGATCGGCGGCTCGCCGAGGCCCTTCGCGCCCAGGTTGTTCGCGCGGTCGTCAGGGATGTCGAGCAGCTCGACCACGATCTCCGGCAGATCCGCCGCGGTCATCATCTTGTACGTCTCGAGGTTCGCGTTCGCCATGCGGCCGGTGACCGCGTCCAGGACGCGCTCCTCCATCAGGGCGAAGCCGAGGCCCTGGAGGATGCCGCCGACCATCTGGGAGCGCGCGCCCATGGGGTTCACCACCCGCCCGACATCGTGCACGGCGACGAGCTTGTGGACGAAGATTTCGCCCGTCGCCGTGTCGACCTCGAGGTCGACGAAGTGCGCGCCGAAT
>VGPA01000259.1 GCA_016875665.1 Chloroflexota bacterium
GCGGCCGTCCGCTCGTCGGCCCGCGCCCCGCCCATCGCGCCCAGGGCGCGGGCCGTGAAGGCCGCTGCGAAGCCGGCCCGTCCGAGCAGGGGCGACTCGAGGAGCCCGTCGTGCGCGGTCCAGCTCATACGGGCGTCGCGAAGGCGAGGACCGCCGCGCCGATCCCCGCGAGCGCGCCGATCAGCCAGAAGCGGATCGTCACCTTCTCCTGAGGCCAGCCCAGCAGCTCGAAGTGGTGCTGCAGGGGCGCCATGCGGAAGATGCGCACCCCCCGCAGCTTGTAGGAACCGACCTGGAGGATCACCGACCCGGTGACCGCGACGAAGATCGCGCCGGCGAGCGGCAGAAGCAGCACGAAGCCCGTCGTGAGGGCCACCACCGCGAGGGTCGCGCCGAACGCCAGCGCCCCGGTGTCTCCCATGTACACCTCCGCGGGCTGGACGTTGAACCAGAGGAACGCGAGCAGCGCACCGACGAGCGCCGCGCAGAGCACCACCAGCCACGGGAAGCCGCGCGCCGCGGCGATGAACGCGAACGAAAGGAACGCGAACACGAGCGTCCCGCCCGCGAGGCCGTCGAGACCGTCGGTGAGGTTCACGCCGTTCGAGAAGCCGACGATCGCGAACACCGCGATCGCGACGAACGCCGCGGCGCCGATCTCCCACTCACCGACGAGCGGCACGTAGATGCCGGTGACGCCGTAATGGCGCTGGACGTAGAGGGCGCCGACGAGCGCCACGATAAGCTGGACGACGAGCTTCTGCCGCCCGTGGATCCCGAACCCGGTCACCACGTTGCGGTAGTCGTCGACCGCGCCGAGCAGCCCCACGGCGAGGAGCGCACCGAACGGGGCCACCGTCTGCGCCACGTAGTCGCCGCGGTGCTCCGACGGGAGCGCGAAGAACACGGCGAGCATCGCGAGGGCGACCACGCCGATGACGAGGACGCCGCCCATGGTCGGAGTGCCTTGCTTGCCCAGGTGCGACTGCGGCCCCTCACGGCGGATCTGCTTGCCGATGCGGAGGCGCCGCAGGAGCCGGATGAACGGCGCCCCCAGCGCGAGGCCCATGAGGAACGTGCTCACCAACACGCCGAGAGCCAGGATCGCCATCAGGCACCCGTCCCGGCGAGCGCATCGGCGAGCTCGTCCAGCCGCAGCGCGCGCGAGCCTTTCACGAGCACCGTCGCCGTTCCCTCGGGAAGCACGCGGCGCAGGAGCACCAGCGCCTCGGCGGCGTCGGCGGCCCGGTGGGCCTCTCTCATGCCTGCCCGGCGCGCCGCGTTCACGATGACGGCGCCGAGGTCCCCCACGCCGACCAGCACGTCGGCCGCGCCCGCGGCCAGCGCGCCGATCCGCTCGTGCTCCACGATCGCGAGCGAGCCGAGCTCCAGCATGTCGCCGAGGACCGCGATCCGCGCCCCGCTCTCCCCCGCCAGCACGTCGAGCGCGCCGCGCACCGCGGCGGGGCTCGCGTTGTACGAGTCGTCGAGGACCGTGAGGCCCGCTCGCGCGCCCGTGCGCACGCTCATGCGGTGGGGCGGCGGGGTGAACGCCCCGACGCACGTGGCCGCCTCGTCCAGCGGGACGCCGAGCGCGCGCGCCGCGCCGATCGCACCGAGCAGCGGAGCCACCAGATGCCGGCCCGGGACGGGCGCGTGCACCTCGACTTCGCCCTCCGGCGCGATCACCGTCATGCGCAGGCCCGCTCTGCCCTTGGCCTCGACCCGCGTCGCCCGCAGCTCCGCGTCGGCGGACTCGCCGTAGAGCACGACGCGCGCCCGTGTGCGCGCGGCCATGCCGCGCACTCGGGCGTCGTCGGCGTTCAGCACGGCCACGCCGTCCGGCGGAAGCGACTCGATGAGCTCGCGCTTGCCCGCGACGATCGCGTCGAGGCTCGGAGTGCGCGCGAAGTGCGGCGGGGCATCGGGGATCGTCGTGACGAGCCCGACCTGCGGCCGGACGAGCGTACAGAGGTCCGCGATCTCGCCCGGCACGTAGAACCCCATCTCGATCACGGCCACGTCGTGCGACGGCTCCAGCCGAAGGAGCGTGAGCGGCACGCCGAGCTCGTTGTTGAACGAGGCCTCCGTCCGGAGCACCCGGTGTCGCGCGCCGAGCGCCGCGGCGGTGGCCTCTTTGGCCGTGGTCTTCCCGACGCTGCCGGTGATCCCCACCGCGGGCACGGCGTGCTCCGAGCGCAGCGACTCCGCGAGCGCCCGCAGGGCGGCTCGCGCATCCGCGACGCGCACGAGCACCTCGCCGCCCGTGAGCCCGGGGATGTCCTCGGGCGCCCGCTCGACGACCGCGGCACGGGCGCCGCGCGCGAACGCATCCGCGACGAAGTCGTGGCCGTCGCGCGCGTCCTGCAGC
>VGPA01000260.1 GCA_016875665.1 Chloroflexota bacterium
GCCGGCGCGGTGGCGCCCATGCACGCCGCCGCGCTTGCGGAGGTCGCCGGGTTCCGCCGGGTGATCGTGCCTCCCGCGCCCGCGCACTGCGGCGCGGCGGGCATGCTGCTGGGCGACCCGCGCTACGACACCACGGTCGAGTGGCGCGGCGTGCTGGACCGCGCCGACGACGAGATCGAGGGCCTCGAGGACAAGCGCGCCGAGGTCCGCCGGGCGCTGCGCACGGTGGTCGAGACGTTCATGGGCGACGTGCCCCAGGTGGAGTACGAGGAGTGGGCCGACATCCACATGCCCAAACGCGCGCGGCTCATCCGCGTCCTGCTCCGCCCCGAGGAGCCCGAGGTCGAGAGCATCGACCTCTCGTCGTTCTTCGCCGGCGGCCCGCGGCCCGCGCCCGCGCGCCGCGAGGGCGTGCCGCCCGTGCCGGCGACGCTGCTCGGCGTGCTCGACGAGACATACGGCGCCCGAGCTTCCGACGGCGCGGAGATCGTCCGCCTGGCGAGCCACTGCCGCATACCGAACGGCCTCAACCTCGAGACGGCGCTCGGAACCCAGGGTCGCAAGCAGGGCACCTTCCGCGGGCCGTTCACGTTCGAGGATCCGGACGCCGTGACGGTGGTGCCGCAGGGGTGGAGCGCGCTCGTCCACGAGGACGGGTGCGCGGAGCTCACGCCCGCCGGGTCATGACGCGCGCGGTGCCCGGCACTCCTCCTCTTCCAGGTGCGCGCGGTAGTAGTGGTACGTCTTGGCGAGGACCGTGATCACGCTCTTCACCTGATCCTCGAGCGTGAAGGCGGCCGCCGCCGGCAGGTACAGCGACCGGCCCTCGCAGCGTGCGATCACGTTCTCGAGCAGGATCGTCGCGCACAGCCACGCGGCCATGCGCACGGAGGCGCACTCGATCCGCACCCATCCGTCGCCGATCGGGATCGCTTCGAGCCCGGTCGTCGCGCGGATGCCGCGCACGATCTCCGCCACCGCGTCGAACGACGAGGACGCCGTGTCCGCGAGCGCGAGCACCGGGCGGTCCGCGCTGCGGTGCGGAGGGCCGCCGTACAGCGCCAGCTCGCAGAACGTCGTCCACATCGCCGACCAATCGGGAGTCCCGTCGGCGCCCCACACGAACGGCGCCGCGCCCATGGGCGCGGCGGAGGCCGGACGAAGCAGGTACCCCGTGCCGCCCGAGCGCGCGAGGGCCGCGTCCACCGCGGCGCCCGCCGTGCCGTCGACGATCGCCATCACCACCGGCTCGAGCACGATGTCCGCGAGCCGCTGCGACGCGGCGCGGACCTGCTCCGCGGCGGCCTTGGACAGCGTGGCGGGCACGACGACGCGGACGTACTCGGGCACGCCTCCAGCCTATTGGCCGCGCGCAGCTCCGACGAACCGGCCGCCCACTCGGGCTAGGAGGCCCAGCGGATGGAGATCACGCGCTCAGAACTCGACGCCCCGCTGCGCGATGACCCCCTGCTCGCGGAACGGGTGCTTCACCAGGCGCATCTCGGTCACGAGGTCCGCGCGCTCCACGATCTCGGGCGGCGCATTGCGGCCGGTCAGCACGAGGTGGAGCATCGGCCGCTTGCGCGCGATGAGGTCGAGCACCTGCGGCAGGTCCACGACGCCCGCCGTGATCGCGCCGAGGATCTCGTCGAGCACCACGACCTCGACGTCCTCCGCGACGACGAGCTCCGCCGCGCGCGCGATGCCGTCCTGTCCCGCGGCGCGGTGCTCCTCGTCCGTGATCCGCGCGTCGCGCAGGTGGTCGATCGTGAAGCCGCGGCCGGCGCGCTCGATGGTGAACGAGAGGCCGAGCGCCTTGATCGCGTCGACCTCACCCGTTTTCCACGCGCCCTTGATGAACTGGAGGACGCGCACCCGCATGCGGTTGCCCGCGGCGCGCAGCGCCATGCCCATGGCCGCGGTCGTCTTCCCCTTGCCGTCGCCGGTGAAGACGATGACCAGCCCCTTGCGCTTCTTCTCAACCGGCCCGCGGCCCTCGGTCGTCACGCCGTCATCCCGGCGCTCATTCTGCGGGCCCGAGCACGGTCACGCGCAGGCTCCCGGTGCGCGGGTCGTCCTCCACCACCGCCCGGACGCCGAAGGCTGAGGCGAGGCGGTCTGCGGTGAGCACCTCGGCGGGCGTTCCGATCGCGGCGAGGCCGCCGTCCGAGACTAGGGCGAGGCGGTCGCAGTAGCGCGAGGCGAGCTCGAGGTCGTGCATCGCGGCGAGCACCGCGACCCGCTCGTCGCGCGCCATCCGCCGGCACAGCTCGCCGAGCGCGACGCGGTGCCGCAGGTCGAGGCTCGCCGTGGCCTCGTCGAGCAGCAGGAGGCGCGGCTCCTGCGCGAGCGCGCGCGCCGTGACCAC
>VGPA01000261.1 GCA_016875665.1 Chloroflexota bacterium
CCGGCATCGTGTTCACCTCGAGGACGACCACCTCGCCGTCGTCGCGCACGAACAGGTCGGTCCGCGAGATCGCGCGGCAGCCGAGCGCGGTGTGGGCGCGAAGGGCGGCGTCCTGCACCCGGCGCGTCGCGGCGGCGTCGATCCGCGCCGGGCAGATCTCCTGCGCCGCGGCCGGGTCGTACTTCGCCTGGTAGTCGTTCACCTCGGACCGTGGAATCAGCTCGACCGCCGGCAGCGCGAGGAGGTCGTCGATCCCGAGCACCCCGCACGTCACCTCGACGCCGTACACGCGCTCCTCGACGAGCGCGCGCCCGCCGTACGGGAGGGCGGTGCTGAGCGCCGCGTCCACCGCGTCGACGGTCGGCGCGTGCGACATGCCGGTCGCCGACCCCTCGATCACCGGCTTCACGACGAACGGCGGCTTGAGCGCGGCGACCTTCGCCCGCCAGGCCCCCGAGCCGTGCTCGGCGATCGTCACCTCGGCGCCCTCGGGGACGCGGAGCCCGGCCGAGCGGAAGACGCCCTTGGCGATCGCCTTGTCGATCGACAGCGCGGAGGCAAGGATGCCGGAGCCGGTGTGCGGGATGCCGAGCGTCTCGAGGAGGCCCTGCACCCGGCCGTCCTCGCCCCAGGCACCGTGCAGCGCGATGAACGCGACGTCGATCTCCGGCGGGCCGCCCACCAGGCCGAGCGCCCGGGGCGCGGGCCGGAGCTGACGCATCGCTCGCGTCATGGCGTTCTGCATCGCGAGCGGCAGCGCGCGGTCCCGCTCGGGCAGCCCGGTCTCGGCGCCTTCGCCGTCGAGCTCGCGGCGCGCGAGCGTGCGGAGCTCCGCCGAGATCTCCGGGTTGTCGGCCATGAGCGAGAGCGGGTCGAGCAGCACGACCTCGTAGCGGTCCTTGGGCAGCCCCTCGGCGATCTGCGCGCCCGTCGCGAGCGAGATGTTTCGCTCCGAGGACGCTCCGCCCGCGAGCACGCCGACGCGCAGCTTCCGCAACCGGCTCATTCCCATTCTCCGACCATCTCGACCTCGGGAACGAGCGTGATCCCGAAGCGCGCCCGCACGGCGGCGATGCAGCCGTCGATCAGCGCGCGCACGTCCGCCGCCGTGGCGTCCCCGATGTTCACGATGAAGTTGGCGTGCTTGGTGCTCACTATCGCCCCGCCGACGGTGGTGCCCTTCAGGCCGCATGCATCGATGAGCCGGCCCGCGGCGTCGCCGGGCGGATTGCGGAAGATCGACCCGGTGTTCGGCTGCGCCAGCGGCTGCTTGGCGGCGCGCTCGTTGGCCATCTCCTTGATCCGGGCGACCGCCTCGGCGCGCGTTCCCGCCCTACCGCGGAAGCGCGCGCGGACCACGATCGTCGTCGTCTTCTGGAGGGCGCTCGTCCGGTAGGCGAAGCCGAGCATCTCTTTCGTCGCGTGCCAGGTGCGCCCGGTGAGGTCCATCAGCGTCGCGTCGACGAAGTCGTCGGCCGTCTCGCTCCCGAACGCGCCGGCGTTGCCGTGCACCGCGCCGCCGACGGTGCCCGGGATGGTCGCCATCCATTCCAGGCCGACGATGCCCGCGCGCGCCGCCACCGCGGCGACGTGGGCCAGGGGTGTGCCGCCCGCTGCGTCCACGGTCGTGCCGTCGATCGCCGCCTCGGACCACGCGTTCTCCAGGACGACGCCCCGGATACCCCGGTCCGCCACGAGCAGGTTGGTCCCGCCGCCGAGCATGAACACGGGCAGCTCGGAGGCGCGGGCCACGCGCACCGCTCCCTCGAGATCCTCGAGCGACACGACGCGCACGAAGAAGTCCGCCGGTCCGCCGATGCGGAGCGAGGTGTGCGGCGCGAGGACCTCGCCGCGGCGCCCGAACGCCTGGGGTGTCATCGCGCCGTGCCGACGAGGAGCGCGACGAGCCGCTCCGCGGCGGCCCGGACATCGCCCGCACCCATGACGAGCACGATGTCGCCGGGCCGCACCGCGGCGGCCAGCGCACGCGCCGCCTCGTCGTTGCCCGCCGCGAACAACGCATCCGCGCGCGCGGCGAGGTCACGCGCGCTCGCGCCGCCGTCGTCCGGCTCTCGTGCCGAGGGAAACGTCGCGGCCACCATCCGGAGATCGGCGAGACGGAGCGCGTCGGCGAACGCGTCGCGGAACGCGTCGGTGCGGCTCGCCATGTGCGGCTGGAAGAGCGCGACGAGCCGGCCCTCGCGTACGCGGGTCCGCATCGCGTCGAGCGACGCACGCAGCTCCGTGGGGTGGTGCGCGTAGTCGTCCACGACGGTCACTCCCGCGACGGTCGCGAGCGTCTCGAGCCGGCGGGCGGTGCCGCGGCAGGACGCGAGCCCGCGGGCCC
>VGPA01000262.1 GCA_016875665.1 Chloroflexota bacterium
GCCCGGCCATCGGCCGCGAGCACCACCGCCGCGAGCGGCCCGTCGGCCGCGCGCCCCTCGGCGAGCTGGAGCGCCGCGCGATAGAGGATCGGGCGGAACGCCTGCTCGGTCCCCTCCGCGAGGAGGCGCTGAGCACGGACGAACGCGTCGATCACGAGCTCCTCGCACGCGAGCTGGTCGCGGGTGAGCGTCAGCGCGAAGCGGAAGAGGCCGTCGCGGTGCCGGTAGAAGAGGGTGTCGAGGGCGCCCTGGTCACCCGCGCGCGCCGCGTCCACGAGGTCGGGATTACCCGCCGGCTTGCCCTCCACCTCGGGCAACGATATCCCTCCGGGGGCCGCCCTCAGGGGTGCGGCTCGGTGGCGTCCTCGAGCGAGCGGTCGAGCAGCTCGCGGTAGGTGTCGAACGAGAGCATCCGCCGCGCCTCGGCCGCGCCGACCCACCGCACGTCGTCGTACTCGGCGTCGTGGCGCGAGAGGTCGCCCCCCGTCGCCTCCATCAGGAAGAAGTGCACGACCTTGTGCACCCGCCGCCCGTCCGCCGCGAACCAGTAGTCGGTCGCACCGATCGGCCGCACGATCCGCACCTCGAGCCCCGTCTCCTCGCGCACCTCGCGCAGCGCCGTCTCCTCGATCGACTCCCCCTTGTCGGGCGTGCCCTTCGGGAACACCCACGTCCGATCGGCGCTTCGTCCCGCGAGCACCACCTCGGGGCCGCGCTTGCCCGTTCTCATCACCACACCGCCCGCCGCGACCGTCCGCTTCGCCGGAGGACGCCGCACGGCCGTCTTCTTGGAGGGCATGCCTCCATTCTCGGGTGGCCGGGGACCACCGCCGCGAGCCCCCCTCCGACATCGATGAACCGGGCGCGTGATCACGAAGTGAGCACACGCCCGGGAATGCAGCGCGCGCGTCCCGCGCGAAGCGCGCGCGCTCCGAACGGGCAGTGGCTAGCCGATGTCGAGCCCGCGGGGTCCCCGCTCGCGGAGGGTGCAGCCGCGACGAAGAGCGAACCCCCCATGCACACGCGAGCGTGATAGCGGTGCACCCGCAGCGAGTGGGGTGAAGCGGGCGAGGTGTTGCGTAACGGTCGATCGAAGCGACTGCCGTCGGCGCGCGTGCGCGTCGGCTGCCACTGCCCGTGAGGAGCGCGCATCACGCCGGGTGACGCCGACCTACAGCAGGCGGGTTCCGTTGATGACGAGCGCGAAGGCGCAGTGGAGGAACTCGGCGGAGCGTCGGCACGAGATCATGCGGGTGAGGAAGATCTCGAAGTATTCCATGATCGGCGCGACCTCGGTGTCGACGGAGAGCTCGAGCGTGATGAGCTTCTCGCGGCGGCCCACCTTGATCTCGGCCTTGGTGGCCGCGTAGTTCACGCGGTCGTGGATGTCGAACGCGGTGGACTTCGAGTTCCGCACGCGCGAGCGGTGCACGTCGCTCTTGTCGGCGATGATCACCGCGGCCGAGACGGCGCTGATGGGCAGGCCGCCCTCGTCCTCCTCGTGGCTGGCGATCGCGGCCATGATGAGCACGACCTCTTCCGGCGTGAAACGGAGGTCGCGCAGGATGTCCTTCGCCAGGAGCGCGCCGGTCTGGCCGTGCCGGTCGCGCGAGATCCCGTTGCCGATGTCGTGGAGGTACCCGGCGACGGCGGCGATCTCGCAGCGCCGCGCGTCGTGGCCGAGCGCGCGCAGGATGAAATGCGCGCCCTCGGCGCAGGTCGAGGCGTGGCGCTCGCCGTGCTCGGTGTACCCGATCGCGCCGGTCACCTGATTCGCCTGGCGGATCCAAAGGCGGACCGCGTCGTCGGCGCGGACGTCGTCGAGGGTCGGGCCCGCGACGTGGCCGACGGGCTCGGGAACCGCGACCGCCCCGGCCTCCTCGGGACGGTGGACCTTCGAGACCTCGTCCGGCGTCGCGGTGTCGTCGGGGCGCTGCGGGGCCGGCGGCTGCTTCACGGCTCAAGGTTAGCCGGGTTCGCACGCGCGTCCGCGTAGCCGCGCTGGAGACGCTCCGCGATCTGCTGGAGCCACCGCAGCTCGGTCAAGCCCGCGCGGCACACGACCAGGCCGCGCGTGAACGCGAGCCACGGCTTGAGCGTGCCGCCCACCAGGCCGAGCCAGGTCGCGCTGGTCGCATCGACCTTGGGAATGCCGCGACGGATGTCCGTGGGCGCGGCGGAGAGGGCCCCGGCGCCTGCCTTCAGATGGAAGACGACGCCGGCGTCGGTGAGCCGCACGAGCACCTCGCCCGCGGGGGCGCCGGCGAGCGCCGCGGCGATCTCGGGCGCGGCCGAGGCCGCGGCGAAAAGGCGCTCGAGCAGCGCCGCCACGCGGGCGGGCGG
>VGPA01000263.1 GCA_016875665.1 Chloroflexota bacterium
CCGGGGCCGTGGAGGGCCTCGCGGAGGCCACCGAGCGGACGATCGAGCTGCTGCGCAGCGTGGCGATGCTCCGCGAGTGCACCGCCCGCACGCGCGACGCGATCGTCTCGTACGGCGAGCGCGTCGCCGCACCGATCGTCGCCGCCGTGCTCCGTGCGCGCGGCGTTGACTCGGTGGCGGTTTCGGCCGAGCGCATCGTCGTCACCGACGACCGCTTTGGATCCGCGAGCCCGCTGATGGACGAGACCCGCGCCAAGGCGCAGGCGGAGCTGGGTCCGCTCATGGGCGCGGGGACCGTGCCGGTCGTGACCGGGTTCATCGGGGCGACCGCCGAGGGCCTCACCACCACGCTCGGCCGCGGGGCGTCGGACTACTCCGGCGGCATCCTCGCGGCCTGCCTCGACGCGGACGAGTGCCTCATCTACACGGACGTGAGCGGTGTCATGAGCGCCGATCCGCGCACCGTCAAGGACGCGCAGCCGCTCCCGGCGCTCTCGTACGCCGAGATCGCGGAGCTGGCGTACTTCGGCGCCAAGGTGCTCCATCCGCGCGCGGTCCAGCCCGCTGTGGAGAAGGGCATCCCGGTCAAGATCCTCAACACGTTCGCGCCCGAGGACCCGGGCACCACGATCACCGCCTCGACCGGTGCCAACGGTGCGGCCGTCAAGGCCACGACCTCGCTCGGAGGCCTCGGGCTGCTGAACATCCAGGGTGCCGGAATGAGCGGCGTGCCCGGGTTCGCGGCGCGCGTGTTCGACACGTGCGCGGCCGAGGACGTCTCCGTGCTGATGATCAGCCAGTCTTCGAGCGAGAACTCGATCTGCATCGTGGTTCAGGCCGCGGCGGCCGAGGGCTTGCGCCGCTCGCTCGAGCAGATGTTCTCCGCCGAGCTGCGCCGCCACGATGTGGAGCGTGTGACGGTGGAAGCTCCGGTCGCCATCGTCGCGGCGGTGGGGGAGGGCATGCGCGGCATGCCCGGTGTGGCCGGGCGGGTGTTCAGCGCGCTCGGCCGCAGCGGCGTCAACGTCATGGCGATCGCGCAGGGGTCGAGCGAGCTCAACATCTCGTGCGTCGTCGCCGACGCCGACCGCGAGAAGGCGATCCGCGTCATCCACCAAGAGTTCCACGGAGGTAGGGCATGAACAGCAAGCGCAAGGTCGCGGTCCTCGGGGCGACGGGCGTCGTCGGGCAGCGGTTCATCCAGCTGCTGCTCGGCCACCCTTGGTTCGAGATCAGCGCCCTGACTTCGTCGGAGCGGAACGTCGGCAAGCGCTTCGCCGACGTCAACCGCTGGCACTTCCCGGCGAAGGAGGTCCCGGACGAGATCGCGAACATGAAGCTCCAGCCGACGACGCCGGACCTCGACGCGGACATCGTGTTCAGCGCGCTCTCCGAGTCGGCGCAGGTCCAGGAGGCGGAGCTCGCGAAGACCGGGCACCACGTGTTCTCGAACGTGAAGACGCACCGGATGGACGCGGACGTTCCGCTGGTCATCGCCGAAGTGAACCCCGACCACGGGCGCGCCCTCAAGGCGCAGCGGGCCAAGCGCGGCTGGTCGGGCTCGATCGTGACCAACGGCAACTGCTCGACGGTCCACTTCGTCCTCGCGGTCGCCCCGCTCCACCGCGCGTACGGGATCAAGCGCGCGGTCGTGACGACGATGCAGTCGCTCTCCGGCGCGAGCTATCCGGGCGTCGCGTCCCTCGACACGGTGGACAACGTGGTCCCGTTCATCGGCGGCGAGGAGGAGAAGATCGACATCGAGACCCGCAAGTTCCTCGGGACGTGGGACGAGCGGGCCGAGCGCTTCGTGGACGCGGACATCGTCCTCTCCGCCCACTGCAACCGCGTCACCGTGCGCGACGGCCACACGGAGACCGCCAGTCTCGAGCTCGGCGGCTCGCCGAGCATCGCCGAGGTCACCGCCTGCCTGCGCGAGTTCCGCGGCCGCCCGCAGGAGCTCAGCCTCCCCAGCGCGCCCAAGCGGCCGATCATCGTGCGCGACGAGCCGGACCGTCCCCAGCCGCTCCTCGATCGCGACGCCGAGAACGGGATGGCCTCCACGGTCGGCCGGATCCGCGAGGACCCGGTGCTCGGCGTGAAGCTCGTGCTCCTGGGGCACAACACGATCCGGGGCGCCGCGGGCGCTTCGGTGCTGAACGCGGAGCTGTTCGCGGCCGAAGGGCTCGTGTGAAGCCGGCGCTCGACCGCCTGGAGGAGCTCGCGCCGAACGTGTTCCAGCTGCGCCTCGCGGCGGCCGTCGGGCTCGCGCTCATGGCCGCCTCACTCGCCGGAGCCGGCGCGACTCCGTCGACCGAGGTCGCGATCTGCGTCGCGCTCGG
>VGPA01000264.1 GCA_016875665.1 Chloroflexota bacterium
GCGCGCGACGCGAGGTCGCGCACGGCGACGAGGAGCGCGTCCTCGCTCGCGAGCGGGTCGTCGAGCAGCATCGCCACACGGACCGTGGGCCGGAGCGGGCGCGGCACCACCCGCTCGTCGTCCCGTCCCGTGGCGAGCCGCCACGCGCGCGCGCCGAGCGGACCGAGCTGCGCCTGCACCGCGTGGAACGGGAGCGCGGCAAGCTGGCCCATGGTCCGGATGCCCAGACGGGCGAGGCGCTCGATGGTCTGCGGTGGGAGGGGAAGCCATGCCGCGGCGAGGGGTGCGAGGAACGCGGCCGTCTCGCCGGCCGTGACCACCCGCATCGTCGAGGTCGTCGTGGCGCGCGCGGCCATGCCGGCGGCGAATTTGCCCGCCGCCGCGCCGAGGCGTGGCCGCAGGAGCGCGGGAAGGGCCGCGCGGAGCGCACGCTCGAGGCGCGCGAGGTCGTCGCCGTAGAACGAGGAAAGGCCCCGCAGGTCGACGAAGACCTCGTCGTCCCCGGCCTCGAGCGCAGGCGACACCCGCTGAAGGCGCTCGATGAGGCGATCCATCACCGCGGCCATGCGCACCGGATCGGGGCTCACGACGATCGCATCCGGCGCGAGCGCGGTCACCTCGCGCAGAGGAAGGCCCGGCGCGATCCCCGCGCGCTCCGCCTCGGGTGAAGCGGCCTTCACCACCCTCGGCTCGCCGCGGCCCGGCCCGAGCACCAAGGGATGGCCGTCCCATGCGGGATGGCGGAGGACCTCGACGCGCAGGGCCAGCTGCGGCATCCGCACGCAGCACACCGAGACGCCTGAAAGAAGGAAGGATCCGGTCATCTGCCCCCGTTTCCAACGATAGAACACTTGTTCTATCAGGGAATCGTCCATATGATCGGGCCGTGCTCGACGGATTCCGGGACCTCCGGCCCGACCTGGTGTGGATTCCCGAGGTCCATCGCCACCACCGCGACGCGTGGCTGTGCCACGAGCCGTCGAGCGCGCCACCGCCTCTGCCGGCAGCGCTCCGGGCGGCGGGCGTCCGTGCCGCCGGCACCGACCTCGTGCTCACAAGCAAGGACGGGACCGCGTACCGCGCGCACCTCGCGCGGGCGGCGGGCTCCTCCGAGAACGGCATCGTCATCGCGCCCGACGTGCGGGGGCTCCACCCCTTTTACGCGCAGCTCGCGGATCGCTTCGCGGAAGCGGGCGTGAACGCGATCGCGTTCGACTACTTCGGCCGGTCGCTTGGGACCACGGTCCCCCAGACGTCGTTCTACGAGGGCTCGTGGCAGACGGCGCCATATCGCGAGCACGTCAGCAAGACCGTTCCGGCGTTGATCCAGCAGGACCTCGCCGCCGCCGCGGCGCACCTGCGCAAGGAGACGGGCACGACCCGCGTGTTCGTCACCGGTTTCTGCTTCGGCGGACGCGTCGCGCTCAACGCCGCGGCCGAGCAGCAGGACGCGACGGGCGTGATCGGGTTCTACGGCGCGCCGATCCCGCGCAGCCCGGAAGACCAGGACGCGCCCTCACTCAAGGCGGGACGCATGAAGGCGGCGGTGCTCGCGCTCTACGGCGGCGCCGACGCCGGGATCCCGCAGGCCGCGGTCGACGAGCTGGCGCGCGCGCTCGCGGCGGCAGGCGTGAAGCACCAGGTCCACACGTATCCGGGCGCGCCGCACTCGTTCTTCGACCGGACGTTCGTCGAGCATGCCGCGGCGGCGGAGGACGCGTGGAAGGGGATGCTCGCGTTCATCCGCACGGGGGACCCGGCCGCGGTCTAGTCGCGCGAGGCCGGGCCTAGCGGCCGGCCTTTGCCGCCTTCTCGGCCTTCTTCGCCATGCGGGCGTCCTTGGTCTGGGTCCGGCGGCAGCGGGTGCAGAGCAGCAGCTTCTCGCCGGTGACGGTGGACGGGTGCAGGTTCGCGCTGAAGCGACGGTGCGTGTGCACCTTCGAGTGGCTGACGTTGTAGCCGAAGGCGGCGGACTTGCCGCAGAGCGCGCAAGCGCGAGGCATCGAGGCATCTCCTCACCGGGGGACTGAGCGCCAATAGTACAGTTGCGCGCACCGTGCGGCAATGCGACGGCCCTTCGCTCCTTCGCGCACTCGAGGCGGCGGGAGAACGCCTGTCGGCCCACGCCGACGAGGTCAACGCGCTGAACGTCTACCCGGTCCCGGACGGGGACACGGGGACCAACATGCTCCACACCGTGGCCGGCGCCCTGGCGGAGGCGCGCGCGGCCAAGCCCGAGCTTGGCGCGGTCGTGGCCGCGGCGGCGCACGGGGCGCTCATGGGCGCCCGCGGCAACAGCGGCGTGATTCTGTCCCAGGTGCTCCGCG
>VGPA01000265.1 GCA_016875665.1 Chloroflexota bacterium
CACGCAGCTCTACGTGCCGGCGGGCGAGAACGATGAGTAACCGAGCGGTACGACGCGGGCAACTGATCGCGCCGTCCGGACCCGGCGCGATGGTTGTCGCGCGCGACGGCACGAGCCTCGTCGTGGCGGGCTTGGATCACTGGTTCGAGCGGGAAAACCGCGACACGGCGAACATCGACCTCAGCGAGTTTCGGGTGCAGGAGTGGCGCCTCGAACAACCGCATGAGCTCGACGTTGATTACTTCCGTCTCCCGCCCGACATCCGCCGCCGGCGGCTCGACGTCTGGGTCGAAAGCCCGACGAACACGGGACTCACCATCCCCGCGCTCCGGTTCCCACGCTGGCACGTCTGCGTGAAGTGCCACTCGCTCAACGAGTTCCCTTTGGTGCAGCGCGAGCGTGCGCGATGCCCATGGTGCGCGGCCGAAGGCGAACAAGAAAAGTCGCCGCGGCGAAAGTTCGCGCCACCCATGGTTCAGGTTCGCTTCATCGCGATCTGCGACCGAGGTCACATCCAAGACTTCCCGTGGCGGCAGTGGGTACATGAATCGCTGACGCCGGCATGCACGGAACGGATGAGGCTGAAGGCGACCGGTGGCGCCTCGCTCGCGGCGACCAGGGTCGAGTGCGAGTGCGGAGCAAAGAGGACGCTCGAACGGATCACCGAGGCGGATCCGCCGGGCAGAGGGACCGGAACCGACGCTGAGGGCGGGAGAGGTCGTCGCGAGCCCTCGACTTTCCTCACCGACAACCTGGCGAAGGGGGCACGTTACCTGTGTCCTGGACACCGTCCTTGGCTGGGAGAGGACCAGGGGACCGGATGCGACCGGCCGATCCGGGGCTCTTTGCGCGGCGCGACCAACGTGCATTTCTCGCTGACACGCAGCGCGATATATCTGCCGCGCGCAAGCGACGAGGCCCCCCAGGAGTTGGTCGAACTACTCGAAGGACCCCAGTTCGCCCCGTACCTCGACCTGCTTCGCGCGGCGAAGCAGCCCGTCAACACCGCCACGTTGCGATCGTCACCGTTGGCTCACCTGATCAAGGACTTCAAGGACCCGCAGCTCGGCGCAGCGCTGCAGGTGATCAGCTCAACGTCTAGCGGCGAGCACGTCCCGGTCGTGCCCACCGACGACCCGGAGACAGCGTTTCGCCGCGCGGAGTACGTCACACTCCGAACGGGACTCACGGAGCGGCAGCTCATCACAAAGACGATCAGGCCCTCCGAGTACCAGGACGACGTCGGACGGTACTTCGCCAAGGTTACGCTGGTCGAGAAGCTGCGCGAGACGCGGGTCCTCACTGGATTCGCCCGCGTTTACCCCGACAACGGCATGACGCTCGACGAGCGGAAGGCCCAGCTTTGGCGCGAGCCGCCAGACAAACCTCACCGCTGGTTGCCTGCCTACATCGTCTACGGCGAAGGCATCTACCTTGAGTTCAATCCGAGGCTCCTTGGCGCATGGGAAGGACGGCCCGATGTCGTCCGCCGAGTGGAGCCGCTCAACAACCGCTATCAGACGGCTCAGCGGAGCCGCCACCTGCGCCCGAGGTTCGTGACGCCGCGACTCGTGCTGCTGCACACCTTCGCCCACCTCCTGATGAACCAGCTAACGTTCGAGTGCGGCTACGGCTCCGCGTCGCTCCGCGAGCGCCTGTACGTCTCCACCGCCCAAGGTGCGGAGATGGCCGGCGTTCTCATCTACACCGCGGCTGGCGATGCGGAGGGGACGCTCGGGGGACTCGTGCGGATGGGGAAGCCCGCCAACCTCGAGCCGGTGATCCGGCGCGCGATCGTCCGGGCGCGGTGGTGCTCGGCGGACCCGGTATGCATGGAACTCGGCGAGGGCGGACAAGGCCCGGACACCTGTAACCTCGCCGCGTGCCACAACTGCGGACTCGTGCCTGAGACGTCGTGCGAGGAGTTCAACCGATTCCTCGATCGCGGACTGATCGTCGGGTCGCTTGGGAATTCGGATCTTGGATTCTTCGCTCATCTCGCGGCGAGTTCCGAGGAGCGCACCTAATCTGGGGTTTCACAAGTACCGAGATCGTCAGACGATCGTCGCGTGATTTGGCTACGAGAGTGCTGATCTTGTGGTGGCGGGCCAAGTCCGAGCGGGCGGCAGAATCGAACCGAAGGCCTCACCACGTTAGGAGCGGGCAACTCATTCGGGCGCGCGCCGACGAACATCGATCTGTGACTCTGCCGCCCGGGACGTCATAGCCAGTTGCCGACCAGCTTAGTGAATTCATGCAGGGTCGCAGTTCGGGCCACACGATCGAGGCCCATGACTTCAGGGAGGAACTCAACAACCTTG
>VGPA01000266.1 GCA_016875665.1 Chloroflexota bacterium
GCCTCCCGCCCTCGGGTGGCGGAGTGCCTTCGCGGGGCGCGCCGCCACCGCCGCCGCGGCGACGTCCGCCGCGCGGACGCCTGCGAGGCGGCGGAGCGCTTCCTTCCTGCACGAGCGAAATGCTAGGCCGAGCGCGCTGCGTATGCTCGACCGTAATGGACGACCGCGACCGGGACGCGTTCATGGAGTTCAAGCAGCAGCTGCCCGACATGGACCCGCAGGAGACACGGGAGTGGATCGATTCGCTCGACGCGCTCGTCGACGATGCGGGCGCCGACCGGGCTGAGTTCGTCCTCTACAAGGTCCTCAAACGGGCTCGGATGCTCCAGGTCGGGCTGCCGCCGCTCACGCAAACGCGATACATCAACACGATCTCTCCCGAGCAGGAGCCCGAGTTCCCGGGCGACGAGCAGATGGAGCGCAAGATCCGGCGCCTCATCCGCTGGAACGCCGTGGCGATGGTGCTCCGCGCCAACCACCACTTCCCCAACCTGGGCGGCCACCTCGCCACGTACGCCTCCGCCGCCACACTCCTCGAGGTCGGCTTCAACCACTTCTTCCGCGGGCGCGAACACGCGGGCGGTGGCGACCAGGTCTTCTTCCAGGGCCACGCTTCGCCCGGCATCTACGCCCGCGCGTTCCTGGAGGGCCGGCTCACCGCCCAGCAGCTCGACTCGTTCCGGCGCGAGGTCGGCGGCCGCGGGCTCTCCTCCTACCCGCATCCGCGGCTCATGCCGGAGTTCTGGGAGTTCCCCACCGTCTCGATGGGCCTCGGCCCGCTGAACGCGATCTACCAGGCGCGCTTCAACCGCTACCTCCGCGACCGCGGCATCAAGGACACCAGCGGACAGCGGGTGTGGGCGTTCCTGGGCGACGGCGAATGCGACGAGCCGGAGTCGCTCGGCGCACTGCACGTCGCGGCGCGCGAGGGCCTCGACAACCTGACCTTCGTCGTCAACTGCAACCTCCAACGTTTGGACGGCCCCGTGCGCGGCAACGGCAAGGTCATCCAGGAGCTGGAGGCCGTGTTCCGCGGCTCGGGCTGGAACGTGATCAAGGTCATCTGGGGCCGCGAGTGGGACGCACTCCTCGCGCGCGACGTGGACGGCCTCCTCGTCCAGCGCATGAACGAGATGGTGGACGGGCAGTCGCAGTACTTCACGATCGCCGACGGCGCCTACATCCGCGACAACTTCTTCGGGCCCGATCTTCGGCTCCGAAAGATGGTCGACCATCTCTCGGACGCGCAGCTGCGCGGCCTGCGCCGCGGGGGGCACGACTACCGCAAGGTGTACGCGGCCTATCACCTCGCGGTGCGCCAGACCGGCGCGCCGACGGTGATCCTCGCGCAGACGGTGAAGGGCTGGCAGCTCGGGCCCTCGGTCGCCGGCCGCAACGTCACGCACCAAGCGAAGAAGCTGTCGCTCGACGACCTCAAGCTGTTCCGCGACACGCTCGAGCTGCCGATCCCGGACGAGGACGTTGAGGCGTCCCCCTTCTACAACCCCGGGCCGAGCGACCCGGTGATCAGGTACATGCGCGAGCGCCGCCAGGCCCTCGGCGGGCCCATCCCCCGCCGGGTCGCCCTCACGCGGCGGATCGCCCCGCCCGACGACGCGGTCTTCGACGAGTTCGCGGCGGGGAGCGGCAAGACCAAGGCATCCACGACAACCGCGTTCGCGCGGCTGCTGCGCGGGCTGCTCCGTGACAAGAACATCGGCCGCTTCGTCGTGCCGATCATCCCGGATGAGGCGCGCACGTTCGGCATGGACCCGCTGTTCAAGGAGGTGGGCATCTACTCGCCCACCGGCCAGCGCTACACGCCGGTCGACGCGGAGACGCTGCTCCCCTACCGCGAGTCGGTGAACGGGCAGCTCCTCGAGGAGGGGATCACCGAAGCCGGGGCCATGGCGTCGTTCACCGCGGCCGGCACGTCGTACGCGACGCACGGCCGCCACATGATTCCCTTCTACACCTTCTATTCGATGTTCGGCTTCCAGCGGACGGGCGACCAGATGTGGGCCTTCGCCGACGCGCGCGGCCGCGGCTTCCTGCTCGGCGCCACGGCCGGGCGGACCACGCTCAACGGCGAGGGGCTCCAGCACGCGGACGGCCACAGCCACCTGCTCGCGTCGGTGGTCCCGAACGTGCGCGCGTACGATCCCGCGTACGCGTACGAGACGGCGGTCATCGTGCGCGACGGGATCCACCGCATGCTCGGCGGCGAGGACGTCTTCTACTACCTGACCCTGTACAACGAGGACCAGGTCATGCCGCCGCAGCCCGAAGGCGTTGCCGAGGGCATCCTCGCCGGCATG
>VGPA01000267.1 GCA_016875665.1 Chloroflexota bacterium
AGGCGGCGTGCGCCATGCGCCGCGTCGTCCCGCCGCGGGCGCGGCGATCCGGCGCGCCCCCAGGGCAGCGTCCGCCGCCCCATCGGAGGTGCGCACGTTCGGCATGGTCGCGGCGCTGATCGGGATCGTGTTCGTCGTCGCGGTGCTCTACCTGACGCAGACGACGTCCGTGGCGACCGGAGGCTACGAGACGCAGCGCCTCGCGCAGCACCGCGACGAGCTGCGCCGCCAGAACGCGCTCCTCGAGGTCCAGATCGCGAAGCTCGACTCGCCCGCGCGCATCGAGACGGAGGCGCGGCAGCTCGGTCTCATCCGCGCGAAGAGCGTGCCGATCGTTTCGGCGGAGACCCTCGCGGCTCGGCGCTAGCGGGCTCGCTCGCGGCGGGTCGTCGCTGGGGAGCGGACGACCTGACCGCGGATCGTCGGCGGGGAGCGGACGACCAAGGACCAAGGGAGGGAACGTGAGCGGCCGGCTGCGCTTCCTCTTCGCGATGTTCGCCGTGGCGTCGCTGATCCTCGCGGGACGCGTCGCCTACTGGCAGACGGCGGGCCGCCTGACCCTGTTCGACCGCGCCAACGACCAGATCCGCTCCGAGCTCGTCATCGAGGCGCACCGCGGCGTCATCCGCGACCGCGGCGGAGCGATCCTCGCGACGACGGTCGACCTCCGCTCCCTGTACGCGATCCCGAAGCGCATTCCCGATCACGCGGCCGCGGCCGCCTCTCTCGCGCCGCTGCTCGGCGCCGATGCGGCGAAGCTGCGCGCGGCCCTCGGCTCGGGCGGCGAGTGGGTGTTCCTCGCGCGCCGCCTCCCCGAGCCGACCGCCAAGGCGATCGAGCGGCTGGGCATCCCCGGCCTCGGCTTCGAGAAGGAGCCCAAGAGGCTCTATCCGAACGAAACCATCGCCGCGCACGTGCTCGGATTCGTGGACGACGACGGCGCGGGCCAGTACGGCGTCGAGGGCCGCTACGACAAGATCCTTCGCGGCCGGAACGGCCTGCGCGTCGTCGATCGCGACCCCGCCAACCGCGAGCTCGCCGTCGGCCTCCGCTCGGAAATCCCCGCGCAGGACGGAGCCGACCTGGTGCTCACGATCGATCTCGCGATGCAGAGCGCGGCGGAGCGTGAGCTCCGTGCCGCGGTGGAGCGCGAGGGCGCGCCGGGCGGCACGATCGTCGTGTTGGACCCGCGCGACGGGGCCGTCCGCGCGATGGCCTCGTACCCGACCTTCGACCCGAGCCGGGTGGCCAGGGCCAACCCGGAAGCGCTGCGCGATCGCGCGATCGCCTGGACGTACGAGCCGGGCTCGACGATGAAGACGATGACGGTCGCGGGGGCGATCGAGGAGAAGCTCGTCACGCCCGAGACGACCTACGAGGATCGCGGTTTCGCGATCATCGGCGGGCGGCGCCTGAACAACGCGCTCGGCAGATCGTGGGGCACGACGAGCGTGCGGCAGGTGCTCGAGCGCTCGCTGAACGCGGGGGCGGTGTTCGTCGGGGCAAAGCTCGGCGCGCAGAAGCTGCACGACTACCTGGCCCGCTTCGGCTTCGGGGCCAAGACCGGCATCGACCTCGTGGGCGAGCAGTCGGGCAGCGTCCGACCGATCGCCGAGTGGTATCCGGTGGACGTGGGAACCGCGTCGTTCGGCCAAGGCATGTCCGCGACACCGATGCAACTCGCCGCGGCGTACGCCGCGGTCGCGAACGGCGGCACGCTCTACAAGCCGTACGTGGTCGCGAGCGTCAGGGACCAGGCCGGCGAGCGGAAGACGGCGCCGCAGGCCGTCCGCCGGGTCATCTCGACAGGGACGGCCGCCACGATGCGCGACATGCTCACGACCACCGTGGACGACGGCCTCGCGCGCAACGCGCAGCTCACCGCGTACAGCGTGGCGGGCAAGACGGGCACGGCGCAGATCGCCGGCCCGAACGGCGCGTACGAGGACGACATCTACAACTCGTCGTTCGCCGGGTTCGCGCCGGCGAACGACGCCCACGCGGTCGTCGTCATCGTGCTCGAGCGTCCGGAGTCGCGCCTGCTGGGCACCGTCACCGCGACGACCGCGTTCCGCGGCGTCGCGCTCGACGTGCTGCACGGCGAGCGCATCGCGCCGGACCGGGCTTCCGAGAAGCGGTAATGAACGATCGCCCTCCGCGTTCCGAGACCGCCGCCTACCATCGGAATGTGTTTTCGCTCGATCGGCTCCTGGCCGCGAGCGGCGGCAAGGTGGCCGCGGGGCGACCGTCGGGCCGGGAGCGGTTTCCCGGCGGCGCGATCGACTCCCGGACGCTCGGGCCCGGTGAGCTCTTCTTC
>VGPA01000268.1 GCA_016875665.1 Chloroflexota bacterium
CGCCGCTGGCACCGACCTTCCGGGATCGATCGGGCCTCTCGGCACCGCCTTCGCGTTCGGCCTCGGCCTCGCCCTCGCGATCACCGCGTTCGGTCACATCTCGGGTGGGCACTACAACCCGGCGGTGACGCTCGGCCTGATGGTCGTGCGGAAGCACCCGGTCAAGGAGGTCATCCCGTACTGGATCGCCCAGGTCATCGGCGGCTTCCTCGCCATGCTCGTGATCGTGATCGTGTTCGAGGACTCCGCGTCGAACGCACTCGACACGAACCCCGGAGCGGCGATCAGCGACTGGGGCGCGCTCGTGCTCGAGATCGTGGCTACGGCGCTCTTCCTGATGGTCATCCTGACCGTCGCGACGGACAAGCGCGCGCCCTGGAACGGCGTGCTCGCGCCGCTCCTGATCGGTCTCTTCATCTTCACGGCGGCGAACGCGGTCGGCCCCAGCTCCGGTGGCTCGTTCAACCCGGCGCGCTCGCTGACACCCGTTCTGTGGAACCAGGACTGGAGCAACATCTGGATCTACCTGGTCGGGCCGGCGGCGGGCGCGGTGCTCGGCGCGTCGATCTGGTCGCTGCTCCTCGAGAAGGACGACCCCGAGGCCTAGCGGTCTGCGCAAGCGTCATCCGCGATCTCACCTGCGCGAACCGCTCTCTCGGCTCGCCGCGCGTACCCATCGCGGCGGAGGCGTGGATCTCGGGCTGGGCGGCATCACTCGCCGTCCAGCCCGAGATCTCGATCGGGGCGGCCGGATTCGAACCGGCGGTCCTCCCGCACCCAAAGCGGGCGCTCTACCAGGCTGAGCTACACCCCGTGGCCGTCCAGTATGACGATCGCCTCCGTCGCGCCGCGGATCGGCGCGCGCGCGAGCCGGGCCGGTCGCCGCGGCGGTCGGGTCGCGAGCCGTCGGCGGGCAGCAAACTGGAACAGAATCGAGACGATTCGAAACAGACACGCAACAGGTTTCCCAGTAGACTCGGTCCCGTGGGGAGGAGGCTCGGTGGCCCAGGGGGACCTGTCCCTTTTGGCCAGGGAGTCGTGTCGCTTGCGGACAGCCCGTTGCCCCTTGCGGACAGCCCGTTGCCCCTTTCGGACGTCGGAGCGGGCTCGGCCGGACGGCGGCGGTTGACCGGCCCCGGCTGCACGGTCGCGTAGGCTGCCGTCATGGGCCGCGTCCAGCTCTTCGCGACCTGTCTCGGCGATCTCGTCTTCCCGGACGCCGTCGCCGACGCGGAGGCGCTGCTGCGGCAGGCAGGTGTCGAGGTCGTCTTCCCACGCGGCCAGGTGTGCTGCGGTCAGCCGGCATTCAACTCCGGGCACTGGCGCGCAGCTGCCCGGGTCGCGCGGACCTTCGCGAAGGCCTTCGACCCGCGCCTTCCCGTCGTCACGCCGTCCGGGTCGTGCGCCTCGATGCTCGTCCACCGGCTCCCGGGCCTGCTCGGGGTCGAGCCGTACGAGGTCTGGGAGCTCTCCGCCTTCCTCGCTGCCCGCGGGGCCGAGCCGGCCGGCGTCAACGCCGATCGTGTCGTCGCCTACCACGACTCCTGTCACATGCTCCGCGAGCTCCACGTCGAGGACGCGCCACGCCGTCTGCTCGAGCGCACGGGAGCGACGATCGTGCCCCTCCCGCGCGCCGACCTCTGCTGCGGCTTCGGCGGCACGTTCTCGGTGCGGCAGCCGGAGGTCTCCTGCGCGATGGCCGACGCGAAGCTCGACGGCGCCGCCGAGGCCCGCGTCGACGCGCTCGTGACCGCCGACCCCGGCTGCCTCATGCATCTCGGCGGGCGGGCGGCGCGCACCGGCGGCCTCCCGGTCGTCCATCTCGCGACCGCGCTCGCACGCGGCGTCGGCAGCCGGCCGTGAGCGGGCTCTCCCAGCCGCGCGAGCGGTTCCGCGTGATCTCGACGGGCAAGCTCTCCGACGGCCGTCACCAGCAGGCCGTCGGGAGCGCGGTCACGCGGCTGCGCGATGCGCGCCTCGCCGGTCTCGCCGAGCTTGACGACGTCGAGGCGCTTCGCGATCGCGCACACGCGATCCGGATGGAAGCGATCCGCGATCTCGATGCGACGCTCGCCCGCTTCACGGACGCGCTCGTCGCCCGCGGCGGGCACGTCCACGTCTGCGCCACGGCCGAGGAGGCCTGCCGCGTGATCGGCGATATCTGCAAGCGGCACGAGGCGAAGCTCGTCGCCAAGTCGAAGTCGATGGCGACCGAGGAGATCGCGCTCAACGCCGCGCTCGAGGCGGACGGGCTGGAGGTGGTCGAGACCGACCTCGGCGAGTACATCCTCCAGCTGT
>VGPA01000269.1 GCA_016875665.1 Chloroflexota bacterium
TGAAGAACACGAGCGTGCCGGGATGGTGGTCGGCGATGCGCACGACGAGCGGGTCGTCCGCGTTCGCGACGAGGATCGTCGAGGGCGGGAGCAGCGCGATCGACTCGCCGAGCCGGCGCGCCAGCGCGTCGAGCTCGTGGTAGCGGTCGAGCTGGTCGCGGAACAGGTTGGTCACCACCAGCACCCGCGGCGCGACGTGCTCGAGCACGCGCGGGAGGGAGGCCTCGTCGATCTCGAACACGCCGAGGTCGCCGCGCACGGCACCGCCCCACCCCGCGCGCTCCACGAGCGCGCCCGCGATCCCGCGCTCGAGGTTGGCCCCGGCGCGGTTGTGGACCACGGACCACGACGCGGCTTCGGCCGCGGCGGCGAGCATCCGCGACGTCGTCGTCTTGCCGTTCGTGCCCGTGACGCACGCGACGCCGCGGGGAAGCGTGCGCGACAGCTCGCCGGCCACACCGCCGTCGACGGTGAGCGCGACGAGACCGGGGAGCGAGGTGCCGCCGCGGCCGGTGGCGCGAAGGAAGGCTCGGGCGGACTTCCCCGCCGCGAGCGCGAGGACCGCGCGCGGGGAGGTCACGCTGTGGCGGGCTCGACCTCGCGCAGGAGCGACTCGAGCTCGTCCACCGCGCGACCGAGGCGCGCCGCGACGAGCTTCGCCGCGTCGCCGGTACCGGTCGCCGCGGTCAGCGTGCCGTGCGCTTCGAGGGTCGAGAGCACCGCGACCGCGCGGCGCAGGCGCGCCACACCCAACGTCGCGGGGAGCATGTGGCGAAGGTCGGCCACCCGCGCCTCGAGCCGCTCGAGGCGTCGGCGCAGCTCGGCCTCGAGCGCCTCGCCGTCGAGCGAGGAGAGGCGGTCGAGCTCGGCGGTGCGGTCGGCGAGCTCGCGGTCCACCTGCTGCGCCGCCTTCTCGAGCGAACGGCCGGAGGCCAGCGCGAGGCGGATGCGGATGGCCTTCTCCAGCGCGAAGACGTCGTAGTCCTCGGATCCATCCTGCGACGGTTGGATGATGCCTCTCTTGGTCCAGTAGATGATCTGCCGCGGGGTCACGCCGCAGACGCGGGCCGCCTCCGCGGCGGACAGGCGCAGCCGGCCGAGCACCTCGCCGTCGTTGGCCACGAGCACGCGCGCGAGCGCCTCACGCCCATCCCGTTCGTCCTGCATGCGTTCCACAAGTCCCTGCCGTCCGGTGGGCTTGCGCCCCCGGACCTCCCCTAGTTGCGGGCCCGCGCAATCGTGTGCGCCTTTGCGCCGAGTGTCAATGAGCGGAACAGATCATCCTTTGACTGCCCTGAGCGTCTGCCGGTAGGCGATCCGGACGGTCGAGTGGTAGCGCACGAGCTTCCCCGCCTTGACGTCGGCCCACTGCTTCACGATCTCGACTCCGGTCGGGTCGGGGATCTCCGCTTTCGTTCCTCGGAGCGCCGCCGCGATCGAGGCGCTGAAGCTGCCCGTCGCCGATCCGGTCGTTTCGTGCATGCGCACGACCTCGCCTGCGGCCGCGCGCTTGGTCACCTTGGCCACGTCGTCTCCTTCACCGCTGCTTTCGCGAGTGGCCCTCGAGGCCGTACTCCTTGATCTTCGCGTACAGGAGCCGACGGTAGATGCCGAGCAGTTCCGCCGCGCGCGAGCGGTTGCCTCCCGCGTCGCGCAGCGCGGTCGTGATCAAGTCGCGCTCGAGCGCGGCCACCGACGCCTTGAAGTAGGAGCGCTCGGCGGGAAGCTCGCTCTCGTCGAGCGGGTGGTCGCCCAGCTGCAGATCCTCCGCCTCGATCGGATCGCCATGACCGAGCGCGAGCGCGTGGTCGAGCACGGTCTCGAGCTCACCCACATCGCCGGGCCACTGGTGCGCGCCGAGACGCTCCAGCGCGGCGGCGGTGATCGTCGGCGTGGTGCCCCCGATGGCGCGGCGGTGGGTCGCGAGGTGATGCTCGACCAGCGCGGGAAGGTCCTCCAAGCGCGCGCGGAGCGGCGGGATGACCACCGTGCATTCGGAAAGGCGGGCGAGGAGGTCCGCGCGGAAGCGGTCCTCGGCCACGAGCGCGCCCAGTTCGCGCGTGCTCGACGCGATGACGCGCGCGGGACCGTCGAGCGCGGCCAGCACGATCGCCTGCGTCGCGGCATCGAGCGCGCCGACTTCCTCGAGGAGGAGCGTCCCGCCCGCGGCGCGCGCCACCCGCCCGGTCACGCCCGCGCGGCCTTCGAGCTCCGGG
>VGPA01000270.1 GCA_016875665.1 Chloroflexota bacterium
GGACGGGGCGGGCGGCGCGCTGGACGGCGAGGGGCTGCGGTCTGTGTTCGCCCTCGCGCGCCGGCACGCCTTCGCCGCGGTGACCTCGCCCGCGCCCGGCACGATGCTCACGCTGCTCGAGAGGATCGATGACGCCGCGCGCACGGCCGCCGGCGGCGCCGGCGAGATCCTCGCCGCGACGGTCGCCGCGGGCGCGCATGCGGTCGAGGTGAGCCGCGAGCAGAACCCGACGAACCGGGCGGCCGGCGTGGTGGACGCGGGTGCGCGCGGCCTGTGGCTCCTCCTCGACGGGGCGCTCGCCTCGCTCGACGGCCACGCCGACGTCAAACCGATCGCCGTGCCGCCGCGCGTCGTGGCGGCGCTCGCCCCCGCGGACGTGGCCTCGTGGGAGGGCGCGTACGACGTGCAGTTCCTCGTCCAGCATCCGTCGCGCCCGGTGGCCGAGATCCGGACCGAGATGCTCGAGTACGGCGCCGACTGCGTGCTCGTGGTCGGCGACGAATCGGTGGTGAAGGTCCACGTCCACACGCTGCACCCCGACGCGATCATTCGCATCGGCCTCTCCGCCGGACGCATCGCCGACGTCGTGGTCGAGGACCTGGACGCGATGAGCGAGGAGCACGAGCGGACAACGGGCATCGCGGTCCGTCCGCGCCGGCCGCTGGCGCTGGTCACGGTCGTCCCCGGCGAGGGCTTCGCCGAAGCGGCCCGTGCGCTCGGCGCGCTGCCGCTCGCGAGCGGCGCCACGATGAACCCGTCCACACACGACCTCCTCGATGCCGCCAAGGCGGCAAACGCCGACCGCGTGCTCCTGCTCCCGAACGACCGCAACATCGTGCTCGCCGCCCGGCAGGCGGCCGAGGTCGACTCCGCGATCACCGTCATCGGGACGACCAACCTCGCCCAGGGCATGGCCGCGCTGGTCTGCTTCGAACCCGACCGCGACCCGGAGGAGGTCCTCGTGCGGATGGAGGAGGCGGCCCGGGCGAGCCGGTGCCTGGAGATCACCCGCGCCGTGCGCGATGCCCACGTCGACGGTCACGCGCTCCGCGCCGGGGACGCGATGGGCCTGGTCGACGGCAAGGTGGTTGCCGGCGGCGCGGATGAGATGGCGGTGCTCGCCGCCGCCGCGGCGGCGTTCGGGCAGGCCGAGCTGCTGACCCTGTACGTGGGTGCGGGCGTCAGCCACGAGCGCGCGGCGCTCGCGCGCGAGACACTGTCGCGAGCCTGCGCGGATGCGCAGGTGGAGGTCGTCGACGGTGGCCAGCCGCACTACCCCTTCATCGTCCAGGCCGACTGAGCGGCCCGCGTCGACGCTCGACCTTCCGGTCGAGCGGCTGCGCGGCGTGGGCGAGCAGCAGGCGAAGCTCCTCGACCGGCTCGGCATCCGCACGATCGGCGATCTGATCTGGCACCTGCCCACCCGGCACCACGACTACTCGGCGCTGCGCGGCCTCGGCTCGCTCCAGGCAGGCGCGGAGCAGAGCGCGGTCGCCGTGATCGGGCGCATCTCGCAGCGCCGGACCGCGCGCGGGCAGCTCATGACCGAAGTCGAGCTGCGCGAGGAGGACGGCACGCCGTCGCGTGTGCGCGCGACGTGGTTCGGGAGGCAGTTCATCCGCGAGCGCTTCCGTGAGGGCGCGCGCGTTCGCGTGGCCGGCAAGGTCGGGTTCTTCGGGCGCGGGCTGGTGTTCCAGCAGCCGAGCGTCGAGCCTGCGGAGGCGGAGGCCGTGCATACCGGGCGCCTCGTGCCGGTCTACCGGCTGACGGAGGGGCTCAAGGAGGGCAACGTCCGGCGCTTCCTCCACACCGCGATCGTCGGCGAGCCGGGCAAGGCGGTGCCCGTGGTCGACGAGGTGCGCGAGACGCTGCCCGACGCGGTGCGCGCGCGGCACGGGTTTCCGCCCGTCGCCGAGGCGCTCCGTCAGGTGCACTTCCCGGAGGACACCGCCGCGCTCCTGCTCGCGCGGCGCCGGCTCGCGTTCGGCGACCTGCTGGTCCTCCAGCTCGCGCTCGGGCAGCGCCGGGCCCGCTGGACGAGGGATGCGCACGCGCCGGCGCTCCGCGTCGACGACGCGCGCTTCGACGAGTGGGTCAGCGCGCTCCCGTTCGCGCTGACGGCCGCCCAGGAGCGCGTCATCGGCCACATCCGCGGCGATCTGGCGAGGACCGTGCCGATGTCGCGTCTCCTCGAGGGCGACGTCGGGTCGGGCA
>VGPA01000271.1 GCA_016875665.1 Chloroflexota bacterium
GCGGCCCACCGCCACGCCGAGGCCCACGATCACGGCCGGTGCGGTGCTCAAGACCCCGTCGCCCACGCTGCGTCCCGCGACAGCGAGGCCGACGGCGCCGGTCAGAACCGCGACCCCGGTGGGGTGACCGTCCTAGAGTGACCCGGTGCTCGACGGCCTTTTCGGACTCTTCTCGCGCGACATCGGCATCGATCTCGGAACGGCGAACACGCTGGTGCATGTGCGCGGGCGCGGCATCGTCATCAGCGAGCCGTCGGTGGTGGCGAAGGACCTCCGCACGGGAGCGGTGCTCGCGATCGGTGCCGAGGCCAAGCGCATGGTCGGCCGCACGCCGGCGTCGATCAGCGTCATCCGCCCGCTCAAGGACGGCGTCATCAGCGACTTCGACATCACGGAGCAGATGCTCCGCTACTTCATCCACAAGGTGCACGAGCGGTTCGCGCTGGTGCCGCGGCCGCGCGTCATCGTCGGCATCCCGTCGGGCGTGACCGAGGTGGAGAAGCGCGCGGTGCAGGACGCGGCGATCAGCGCGGGCGCGCGCTGGGCCCGGCTGGTCGAGGAGCCGATGGCCGCGGCGATCGGCGCGGGCCTTCCGGTGAACGAGCCGTCGGGCTCGATGATCGTCGACATCGGCGGCGGCACGACCGAGGTCGCGGTGACGTCGCTCGGCGGCATCGTGGTCTCGCGCTCGATCCGCATCGGCGGCGACGAGATGGACCAGGACATCGTCGGCTACGCGCGCCGCGAGTTCAACCTCCTGATGGGCGAGCGCACCGGCGAGGACATCAAGATCGCGGTCGGCTCCGCGTATCCGTTGGGCGATGAGGTCTCGACGTTCTTCCGCGGCCGCGACCTCCTCACCGGGCTGCCGCGCTCGATCGAGGTGACGAGCGCGCAGGTGCGCGAGGCGATCGATCCGTCCGTGCAGCAGATCGTCGACGCGGTGAAGGACACCCTCGAGGAGACGCCGCCGGAGCTGGTGGCCGACATCATGGACCAGGGCATCTACCTGGCCGGCGGCGGCGCGCTGCTGCGTGGCCTCGACACGCGCATCTTCGAGGCCACGCAGATGGCCGTGCACGTGGCGGAGGACCCGCTGACGTGCGTCGCGCGCGGCACGGGCCGCGTGCTCGAGGATCTGGTGAAGTACGAGCGGAGCCTCGTCTCCGAGACCTACACCTCGCTGCCCCGGTGAGGCTCGAAAGCCGCGGGCGCGCCCGCCGGGCCGGCGGCGCGCTGCGTCCCTTCGTCGCGCTGACGCTCGTGAGCATCGCGCTTCTGCTCCTGCGCAACGCCGACCCCGTGCGTGCGGGCGCGAACGTGGGCACGCAACTGCTCGTGCCGCTCGAGCGCGTGCTCGCCGACGCGGGCGCGTCGATCGGCCGCTTCACGCAGGCGATCACGGAGATCGAGTTTCTCCGCAAGGACAACGCGCGCCTGCGCGGCGAGGTGGACCGGCTCACGCTCGAGAACGTGCGCCTCCGCGAGGAGGCGGTCGCGGCGCGGCAGTCCGCGCGGCTCGGCGCGGCGGCGAACGCGGTGTCGTTCCCCTCGATCGAGGCGGCGGTCGTGGCGCGCGACCCGAGCAGCGTGCTGCATACGCTCGTGCTCGACCGCGGCGGCGAGGCCGGCGTGCGCGTGGGCAACATCGTCATCACCGAGCTGGGCGTGGTGGGCCGCATCAGCGAGGTGGGGCCGACCTACTCCAAGGTGCTGCTCGTCACCGATTCCGCGTCGACGGTTTCGGCGCTCGTCCAAGGTTCGCGCGCGACCGGCATCGTGAAGGGCCAGTACGGCGACGCGCTCGTGATGGATTGGGTGCTCCAGACGGAGCCGGTGAAGGCGGGGGATGTCGTGATCACCGCGGGCCTGGGGCTGGGGAACGAGCTCCGCTCGCTCTTCCCCAAGGGACTCGTGCTCGGCACCATCGTCGAGGTGACGCGGTCCGACGTCGCGGCGTACCTGCGCGCGGTGCTCGTGCCGGCGGTCGACCTCCGGCGGGTCGAGCGGGTGCTGGTCGTCAAGACCTCCTGAAGGCGTTCGGGGGCGACTCGGTGTCGATCGGCCCGAACCCACTTTCACGCGTCACAGTGGGCCCTTAGCCTCGTTCCTAGATTTCGTGCGCATCCTCCTAAACGCCGCGCTCGCGGCGCTCCTGCTCGCCCCCGTCCTGTCGCTCGGCGGAGGCGCCGCGGCG
>VGPA01000272.1 GCA_016875665.1 Chloroflexota bacterium
TCGCGCAGTACCTCGCCACCGTGGAGGGCTCACGGCTGGTCGTCACCAACCTGGTTGCCAGCGTGGCGAGCGCGTACTTCGAGCTGCTCGCGCTCGACCGTACGCTCGACGTGCTCACGCAAACGGTTGCCCGTCAGCGCGAGGCGCTCGACGTGGTGAAGCTGCAGAAGGAAGCCGGCCGCGCCAACGAGCTCGCCGTGCAGCAGTTCGAGGCGCAGCTCGCGGACACGAGCGCTCTCAAGGCGGCCGCCGAGCTCCGCGTGAAGCAGACCGAAGGCATCATCAACTTGCTGCGTGGGACGTACCCGCAGCCGGTGCGGCGCACGCGCGAGGGCCTGCACGCTCCCGTGGCCAGCAACGTGGCGACCGGCGTCCCGTCCGACCTCCTGCGCAACCGGCCCGACATCCGCGAGGCCGAGCAGCAGCTGCGCGCCACGAAGTGCGATCTGCGCGCTGCGCGTGCAGCGTTCTATCCGAGCATCAACATCTCGGCAGGCGCAGGGTTCGAGGCGTTCAGCCCCAAGTTCCTGTTCAGCACGCCTGCGTCCGTGGCTTACTCGGCCACGCTCGGCCTCGTCGCGCCGCTCGTGAATCGCAGTGCGATCGAGGCAGAGTTCAACGCGGCCAAGGCACTGCAAATCGAAGCGATGTACAACTACCAGCGGACGATCCTGACCGCCTACGTCGAGGTCGCGAACGGGCTCGCCGCGCTGCAGAGCAACACCGCGATCGTCGAGCTCAAGCAGCAGCAGCGCACCGCCGTCGAGCAGACCGTCGCCACCGCCGACACGTTGTTTCGCGCTGGTAAGGCGAGCTACTTCGAGGTGCTGATGGCGCAGCAGAACACGCTCTCGGCCGACCTCGAGCTGATCGAGTCCATGCGTGACCATCACGTTGCCAGCGTCGACGTCTACCGCGCGCTCGGCGGCGGCTGGCGCGACTGAGCGGAGCCGCTGCGCGTGGGGAGCCCCATGCAGCTCCCCACGCGCGGCCCGACAGGACTCACTCGGCGGCCTGCGTCTCGTCTCCGACCGCGACCGCGACCGATACGCCGGTCTCTTTCGCGGGCGCCTTCATCGGCGTGAGCAGCAGCGCGGGCAAGAGCACGAAGTCGGCGAGCAGGCCGATGCTCAGGATCGTCGCCGTCATCAGGCCGAAGTACACGTTCGGGATGAAAGTGCCGAGCGCGAGCGTGAGGAAGCCTGCGACCAGGATGAAGGTGGTGGACACCATCGCCGGGCCGGCGTGCGCCATCAACATCGAGAGCGACTCGCGCGGGCTGTAGCCCTCGGCGACGTGGCGGTTGAAGTTGCTGAGGATGTGGATGGTGTTGTCGACGGCGATGCCGAGGCTGACGCTCGCGACCATCACGGTGCCGATGTCGAGGCGACCGCTCAGGAAGTAGAGCACGGCGCCGCCGAACACGAGCGGCACGATGTTCGGGATCACCGAGATCAGGCCGAGCTTGAGCGACTTGAACGACGCCAGCATCACGAGGCCGATCAAGAGCAGCGCGAGCCCGAGCGACTGCAAGAACGACTCGACCAGGATCGCCGGGGTCTCCCCGCGCTGCTCCGCCAGCGCGAGCCCCCCCTCCCAGCCGGGCGCCGCCGCGTCGACGACGACGACCAGCAGGTCCCACTCGCGCGTCGCGAGGAGCGGCACCTCGCCGCCCGGCGCTCCGGAGCAGGCCGTGATGGCCCCCCAGCGCGCGAGGCTCCGCTCGAGCGAGTAGGCGCGGTCCCCGTCCCGGCCGACGATCAGGCAGCGCACGCCCGCGAGCGGCGTCGCGCACGTCTCTCCGCCCTCTGCGTGCGTGCGTGCGTGCGTGCATTCGTCGCCATTTCGCGCCGTCTCCCTGCCTCGACCGCGGGCACCCTCCCGGTGGCCCGCCCGGGGGTCTCACACGCGGACGCGACCTCGTCCACGTCTCGAGCCGCCGGACTGCGCCGCGAACGGCAGGACCCGCGCGCGCCGGCCACCCCCCGCCCAAGGTATACTCATGGTATACCTAGCGCCATGTCCCCCTCGCGGTCCCCGGTCCTCGCCCTCTTCTCCGCGTTCGCCCTCGCCGGCTGCACGGGGGAGGCCGCTCCGACCGACGCGGGGGGTGGCGCCGAGGCGGGGACGCCCGCGCGGGGCGACTCCGCCGCCGGCCTCCCGCCGAACGGGAGCAGCGGGTGCGGCCGGAGCGAC
>VGPA01000273.1 GCA_016875665.1 Chloroflexota bacterium
TGCTGGCCCTTGCGGTCGGCGCAGCGATGGGATGATGGCTGCATGGCGGTGACGCGGCTCGCGATCCTCGGCGCGACCGGCTCGATCGGGCGGCAGGCCCTCGAGGTGGTCCGGGCTCATCCGGACGCCCTTCGGGTCACCGCGCTGTCGGGGCGCTCGCGTGCCGCGGAGGTCGCGCGGATCGCGAGGGACTTCGGCGTCGCACGCGTGGCCACCGGCGACGCGGACCTCGCCGCGCTCGCGACCGCACCAGACGTCGACCTTGTGCTCGTCGCGACCCCCGGCGTCGCGGGACTCGTGCCGACGCTCGCCGCGCTCGAGGCGGGGAAGTCGGTTGCGCTTGCCAACAAAGAGGTGCTCGTCGTGGGCGGGCACCTCGTGCGCGCGGCGGCGGGCGGCGCTGGCGAGCGCCTGCGCCCCGTGGACAGCGAGCATTCGGGCCTGTGGCAGTGCCTCGCGGGCGAGCGCGCGGACGAGGTCAAGCGCGTCGTGCTTACGGCTTCGGGCGGTCCGCTGCGCGACCTGCCCGCGGCGAGCCTCGGCGCCGTGACGCCCGAGGAGGCGCTGCGGCACCCGACCTGGAGCATGGGCACCAAGGTCACGCTCGACTCCGCGACGCTGGTGAACAAGGCGTACGAAGTGATCGAGGCCCACTGGCTGTACGGCCTGCCGTACGACCGGATCGACGTGCTGCTGCATCCGCAGTCGATCGTCCACGCGCTCGTGGAGTTCGCCGACGGCAGCGTGAAGGCCCAGCTCGGCGCCCCGGATATGCGCGTGCCGATCCAGTACGCGCTCCTCGGCGAGCGGCACCGCCCCGGTCCCGGCTCATCGCTCGACCTCGCCGCTGCGGGCCGTCTGGACTTCCGTGCGCTCGACCGTGGCCGCTACCCGTGCTTCGGCGTCGTGCTCGACGCGGCGCGGTCGGGCGCCGGCGCCGTGATCGGCGTCTCGGCCGCGGACGAGGCCGCGATCGAGCGATTCCTCGCCGGCGAGCTGCCCTTCGACGCGATCCCCGAGCTGCTGCGGCGTGGTGCCGACCTCGGCGCGCGGGCGGTCACCGACGCGGCTCCGCCGCTCGCCGCGATCCTCCGGGCCGACAACGAGATCCGCGCGCGCTTGGGCGCGCCCGTGGGAGTGGGATGAACGTCGTCGTCGACTACTTCGCGGGGCACCCCTTCGCGCTGCCCGTGTTCCTGCTGATGTTCAGCGCGCTGATCGCGGTGCACGAGTTCGGGCACTACATCACCGCGCGGCTGCTCGGGATGAAGGTGCTCGAGTTCGCGTTCGGCTTCCCGCCGCGGATGTTCGGGATCCGGCATGCCGGCATCGACTACACGGTCAACTGGATCCCCTTCGGCGGCTTCGTCCGGATCCTCGGCCAGGACGACTTCTCGATCAAGCAGGAGGGCACCGAGCGGCCCGATGCGTTCACCTCCAAGCCGTGGTGGGCGCAGGCGATCGTGCTCGTCGCGGGCGTCGCGATGAACGTCGTGCTCTCGCTCGTCGTGCTGACCGCGGCGTTCGCACTGGGCACGCCTGCTCCGACCGGCGACGTACGCATCGTGCAGGTCGCGCCCGGCTCGCCGGCCGCGCAGGCCGGCTTCCAGTCCGGCGACGTCATCACGACCGTGGAGGGTACGCGCGCCGCGGGCGTACGCGACCTGGTCAGCTATACGCGCCGCCGCGCCGAGTCGCCCATGTCGATCGTCCTGGTCCGCGGTGACCGGACGCTGCCGGCGATCACGGTCACGCCGCGCGCGGAGCCGCCGGAGGGACAGGGGCCGCTCGGGATCCGCATCGAGGACGTGCTCGCGCCGGTGCCCACCTCGCTGCCGGACGCGTATGGGCAGGCGACGCGGTTCACGGGCGAGGTGTTCGCCGAGCTCGCCGCGCTGCCGGACCAGCTGTTCGGGCCGCGCCGCGTGCTTGCGCCCGAGCCGCAGGTCGGCGGTCCGATCGAGATCTTCCGCGTCACGGCGGAGGTCGCCAATCGCGGCCTCGCGTCGACGCTGCTCCTGATGGGGGCGCTCTCGCTCAACCTCGCGGTCCTCAACATCATTCCGTTCCCGGGCCTGGACGGCGGCCGTCTGCTGTTCGTGCTCATCGCGGGCATTTTCCGCAAGCGGCTCTCGCCGCAGGTCGAGGGCATGATCCATGCGGTCGGCTTCTTG
>VGPA01000274.1 GCA_016875665.1 Chloroflexota bacterium
CGGCGCGACCACGAGCAGCGCGATCACGCCGACCGCGACGTCGAGCAGCGCACCGAGCCAGTTCGTCCAGCGGAGCCCGAGCAGCGGGAAGAAGACGAAGGTCGCGACGAACACGCCGGCGACGGCACCGAGCGTGTTGAGGCCGTAGAGCAGGCCCGTGCCGGCGCCGATCCGCGGGTCGCGCGCGACGAGCGCCGCGACGACGATCGGCAGCGTGGCGCCCATCAGCACGGTCGGCACGAGGAGCAGCGCGAGCGCGACCGCGAAGCGGCACAGCGCGGCGCTCCAGAACGTCATGCCGGCGAGCAGCGTGCGGCTCAGCTCGGGCAGCAGGTCGAGCATCCACGGCACGGCGAGCGCGTAGACGCCGATCGCGATCTCGATCCAGCCGTACGCGCGTACGCCGTCGCGCAGCCGGCGCGCGACCCTGCCGCCGGCGAGCCCGCCGAGCCCGAGGCCCAGCATGTACGCCACCAGGATCGTGCTCGCGGCGAGGGTCGTCGAGCCGAACACGAGCCGCATGTGCCGTGTCCAGACGACCTCGAGCGCGAGGCTCCCCATGCCGGAGAGGAAGAAGCACGCACCCAGGGCGAGGAGAGCCCGCCTGGCCAGCATGGGCGGACCCTACAACGTGCTGCCGCCGCGTTCGACCGGTTTTTCGCCGGCGCGCCGCGCGCCGGACTCGGGCGCGGGCGCTTCCCGCCCGTCGAGGTGCGGCAGGAAGAAGACGAGCAGCATCCCGGGCACCGTCGCGACGAAGGTGAACGCGAAGTACGGCCCGAAGCCGAGCTCCGCCGCGAGGAAGCCGCTGCCGACGCCCGCGAGCGTGAAGCTGACGCTCATGAGCGCCGTGACGATCGCCATGTGTGCTGCGCGGTGGCCCGGGTCGCAGCAGCGCATCAGGTACACCATGAAGACCGCCGTCCCGAGGCCGGCGCCGAACTGCTCGACCGCGATCACGACCGTCAGGGCGAAGAATCCGGTGCGCTCGGGCCCGAGCCACGCGAGCACGACGTACAGCAGGTTGAGCACGTTCGGCGCGAGCACGAAGGGCCAGATCCAGCGCCTGAGCCCGTCGCGCGCGATCAGGTGTCCGCCGACGAAGGTCGCGACGAACGACGCGATCACGCCGAGCGTGCCGTTCGCGATGCTGTACTCCGAGAGCGTCAAGCCGAGGTCGTCGCGCAGGAACGGCCAGCGCATCTTGACGAGGAACGACTCGCCGGCGCGGAACGTGACGATGAAGGCGAGGATCAGACCGACGCGCCGCTGCGCGAGGAAGTCGACGAACGCGGTCGCGTACGCGGAGTCCCGCCCGGCGAGCCGCGTGCGGATCCGACCGAGCGAGCCGGCCGCCACGACCAGCACCGCGAGCAGCAGGAGCGCGATCCAGCCGGCGAGCGAGACGCCGGACGACTCCAGCGTGCGGATCCCATCCGCGAGCGCCGCGCCCCAGCCTTCCACGCCCGGCCCGACCAGCGCCGCCACGACGAGCGCCGCCGCGAGGACGGCGAGGAAGAGCGCGACCCGTGCGCCCGAGCGCGACGCGAGCGCCGCCCCGACGGGACGGCGGCGCTCCTCGGCGCGCGGCAGCCACGCGGCGTGGTACGCGGTCAGCAGGACCATGATCCCGGCCGCGATCAGCAGCCCGACCTCCCAGCCGACGGTACCGATCGCGAACAGCAGCGGCCCGCCGACCACCAGGCTCGCGACCTTGTACGCCATCGCGCGGTAGCCGACGAAAGCGGACTGGCCCGACTCGTCGAGCGCCTCGAGGTAGTAGCCGTCGATCGCGATGTCGTGCGTCGCCGAGAGGAACGCGAGCACGGCGACGAACAGCGAGATGGCCGCGAGCAGCGGCGTCGCCCCCACGACCAGCGCGAGCGCCGCGAGGCCGACCGACAGCGCGACCTCCGTCGCGAGGATCCAGGTGCGCTTCGTCTCGTACTGGTCGAGGAACGGGCCCCAGAGGAACTTCACGTTCCACGGCAGGTGGAAGAGCGCCGTGAGGCCGATCACCCGTACTTTGCGGCACCGGGCGGAGGGAGCCAAGCGCGGGATGTCCGATAACGCTGACGTTATGACAAAATCGCGGCTTTGTGCTTCCTGGCCGCTCGAGGAACCGCGGGTCGTTGAGCTCACGCGAGACTGCGCGGTCGTCCAGTA
>VGPA01000275.1 GCA_016875665.1 Chloroflexota bacterium
CGCCGACGTCCTCTTCACCATGCCGGGCCATCCGATCACCCGTGCCGTCATCGCGGCCGCGCCGCGGCTCCGCTTCATCGCGACGCTCGGCACGGGCTTCGACAACATCGACCTCGCCGCGGCCCGCGAGCGCGGGATTCCCGTGACCAACGCACCCGGGATCCTCGACGAGACGACGGCCGACGCGGCGTTCGGCCTGCTCATCGCCGCCGCGCGGCGCATCGGCGAGGGCGAGCGCATCCTGCGCGCCGGGGGATTCCGCGGCTGGACCCCGTTCTGGCTGATCGGGCAGGACGTGCATGGCGCGACGCTCGGGCTCGTCGGGCTCGGGCGGATCGGCACGGCGGTCGCGCGGCGCGCGCGCGGGTTCGGAATGCGGATCCTCTATCACGCGCGCCATGCCGCGCCCGGTGCCGCGGAGGTCGGGGCGGAGCTCGTCCCGCTCGAGCGCCTGCTCGCCGAGTCCGACTTCGTGTCGCTCCACGTGCCGCTCTCGCCGGAGACGCGCCACCTCATCGACGCGCGGCGCCTCGCGCTGATGAAGCGAACGGCGATCCTCGTGAACACCGCGCGCGGGCCGGTGGTCGACGAGAAGGCTCTGGCTGAGGCGCTTGCGGCGGGCACGATCGCGGGCGCGGCGCTCGACGTCTACGAGCGCGAGCCCGCGGTCGAGCCGGCGCTGCTCCGGCTCGAGAACGTCGTGCTGGCGCCGCACCTCGGCTCCGCGTCGCAGCGGACGCGCACGCGGATGGCCGTGCGCGCCGCGGAAAACATCTGCGCGTGGCTGGATGGGCGCGCGCCGCTGGATCCGGTTCCCGCGTAGCCCGCCCTCAGGCGCCCGGGTGCCACTCCGGAGGAAAGCGGACCCCCACCGCCTCGCCGCGTCCGCGCAGGTCGTCCACCCGCTCCGCCAAGAGCGGGACCCCGGTGCGCTTGCGCCAGACCTCCTGCACGGAGGACCGCTCGCCCGGGAGGTAGACCTTCTCGTGGCCGGGCTGCGGGGGCGAGGCGTGGATCTGGTCGTGCAGCGTCTCGACGCGCGCCGCGAAGTCTTCGTACGGCTGCGTTGCCGCCGGATCGATCGCCATGAGGAAGAGGCTCACGCCCTGCGGCGCGGCGTGGCTGCCCGGGCCGCCGACGTTGGGCGCGAAGCGATCACCGCCCGCGAGGATGCCGGTAAGTATCTCGAACACCAGCGCGAGCCCGTAGCCGCGGTGGTTGCCCGCGGGCAGGAGCGCGCCCTTCAGCCAGTCCATCGGGTCGCGCGTGGGCTCCCCGCGCTCGTTCAGCAGCACACCCTCGGGCGCCTGCTCCCCGCGCTCGTGGAGCATGTCGAGCTCGCCGGTCGAGATCTTCGTCGTCGCGGAGTCGAACACGATGTCCTGGTAGCGGAGCGACGGGATCCCGACTGCGTGCGCGAGGTTGCCGAGCACCTTCCTGGTCCCGCCCCACGGCGCCTGCAGCGGGCACCGCGCGGCTGGTGGTGATCCAGAAGTCGACCGTCGGCGCGGCCTTCCTGCCCCCGAGGAGGCGCGCGTAGTCCTTCATCTCCTCGAGCGACGCATGCGGGCAGCCGAGATGGACGAAGTCCACGGCACCGCCGCGCGAGGTCGTCTCGAACATGCCGTACACCGCGTCGATGTCGGCCTGCTTCACCACGAGCTCCTGGCGCGAGGCCGACCCCGCGAATGCGCTCTCGATCGAGTCGAACGGCGGCGTGATCCCGGGCACGATGAACATCGACACGCCGCCGGTGGTCGCGAGCCCCGCGCCGAGCGCATCGAGCTCGTCGAGTGTTGGCCTGCGGCTGAAGCCGTCAAACACCGGCACCTGCGTGCCCACGATCTTGCCGATGTGGAAGCCGAGGCAGGAGAAGTCGGTGGTGCCGTTGAGCGCCGCCGCCACTTTCACCCGGTGCGTGCCGACGCGGTTGCGGTCGAGGTGGTAGCCGAAGCGCGGATAGCGACCGGTGAGCGCCGCGTACACGGAGAAGAACCCGTCGCGATTGGTGTGCGCGCCGAGCACGGAGTTGCAGGACACTGTGACGCCCGACTCGATCGAGGTCATGTGCATGTTCCAGGTGGGCCAATGGCCCGCCCAGTACGGGGTGCAGGTCATCGCGCTCGCGCAGCCGAGCTCGGTGTGGGCCTTCACG
>VGPA01000276.1 GCA_016875665.1 Chloroflexota bacterium
CCTCGCCGCGCTCCGCGTCGGGACGTTCGAGCCGGACGTCGAGGGAGCCGACCGCGAGGTGGGGACGTCGCCCGAGGCGTTCGCGGCCGGGTTCGAGCGGGTGGAGGCGTGGTGCGGGCAGCCCCGACTCGTCCGGCAGCTCGACGTCTACAGCCAGGATCCGAAGGTGCTCGCCGGCGAGCTCACCGAGGGGCTCGAACGCCTCGACGTGATGTTCGCGATCGGCGAGATGCCCGAGACGGCCCACGTGGGGGCGCGCCGCGCCAGCCTGCGAGGCCAGATCGAGTGCGACCCTCCGCCGGGCGCGGACGGTGACCCCGAGGCGCGGCCGTACTTCACGCTGAAGGCGGTCCTGGTCGAGGACGCGGGGCGGCTCGCGGTCGGCTACCTGGAGCTGCTTCCCCCCACACTCCTCGACTGACGCGGGGATCGGTCGACGTCGGCGTCAGGGGCCGCCCTGTTTCCACCCGCCGCCTGCGTCGATGGGCGCGGCGACGCACGCGCCGCCGCCGAACGACACGCCGCAGGGGCCATTCGGCCCCTGGCAGCAGCCTTGGCCCGCGCCCTGGGAGGGGCAGAAGGTCGGGGTGCAGCTGCCATATTCCGGGCCGCAGCCATCCGCGCACTGGGCTCCGCTGCGCGGATCGTTGCAGTCCGTGACCTGGACGCTGAGGCAGTCCGGGGCGCAGACGAGCATGCCGTACCTGTGGACGCCCATGCTGACCGACGCGCAGGAGGCCGTTCCGAACTCCAGGCCGTCGCAGCGCTCGCCCTGGTCGAGCACGCCGTTGCCGCAGGTGCGGCCAGGGCGCGGTCGCGAGGAAGCGTCGGTGCCGCCGCCGTCCTGAAGACCCTCCCCGCCATCGACGCCCGGGTCCGCCCCCGCGTCGCGGAGCGGCTCTCCCTCGGCTTCGATGTCGGTGGTGGCGCCGCACCCGGTCGACGCCCCGAGGAGCGAGAGGACGGCAATGCCGAGGGCGTACGCGAGGCTGGAACGTGCGGAGCTCATGACGAGCGGCGTGAGCAAGGTGCGTGCCACGCCGGGTGGCGCAGCATGGCACAGGAGCCAACGCAGCGCGCCCCCTGCGCGGACGCGCCTCGCCCGGTCGCCGCTACTGGACCGTCGGCCAGTGCGCCTTCAGGTAGCTGCGGATCTTGGCGGACGAGATGCTGAGCTGCTGGGTGTCGTAGACGAGGATCTCCCCGATCGCGCCCTTGAGGTGTCGCTGGGCCTGGGTCACCGACAGGCGACCGACCGTGAGGTCCAGGTTCCGGTTGAACGCGAGCACCTGTCCCAGGACGGTCCCCGTCGACGTGGCATCGTCGCTGCTCGTGAGGCGGCCGTTCGGCTCGCTCGCCGAGAAGCGGTACGGAGTCAGCCGGGTGAGGTCGAGGTCGGACGGGGTGGTGAGGTCGAGGCCCCCGGAGGCCGCGAACGGCATGCGGTGATTGAAGCGGAACCCGTTGGCGGTGCTGTTCACCTGCAGCAACAGGCCGTGCTCGCCGGCGCCCGCCGTGCCGCTCTCGCCGTTGACGCCCGCGAGCACGACGCCCGATTCGCTCGAGCTGGCGGCGCTACCGACGAAGTAGATGTCGTAGCTCGCCGCGTTCTTGAGGCCGGTGAAGTCCAGAAGCTCCAGGTAGTCATCCAGGCCGTCGAAGGTCACCGCGGGCAGCCCACCGAGGCCGTCGGCGAGGTACCGCGGCCGCATGCTGCTCGCGCCGGTCTGTGTGAGGACCTTCGCGGCGTCGTTCACGTCACGCCAGTCGCTCACACGCTGGAAGCTGGCGTCGCCCGTCAAGGTCAGGGTGCCCGCGTTCTGCGCATCGAGCCAGAGGACCAGCCCGTCCTGGGGCGGCGGCACCAGCTCGTCGCAGAGGGTGCCCTGGTGGAGCGCGTCACAGGTGCACTTCGCCGTTCCGCTGCTGTCGGCGCAGGTGCCGAAGACGCAGCCGAGCGTGGCGCAGGTGTCGCTGCACACCCCGTCGCCGTCGTTGTCCTGCTGACTCGAGTCACACTCGACCGGCGTCGCAGCGTCGCTACCTCCGCCTCCGTCCTGGTCACCCCCGCCGTCGCCGGGAGCCGCGCCGCCGGTGCCCGCGTCGCCGGGAGCCGAACCGCCGGTCCCCGCGTCGCCGGGAGCCGAACCGCCG
>VGPA01000277.1 GCA_016875665.1 Chloroflexota bacterium
GAGCAGGCGCACCTGGTTATGGCGTGGCCCACGGTCGGCCGGGAGAGCGAGGAGCGCTACGCCATCGAGCTCCTGTCCGCGGCGCTCGGCGAGGGCATGTCGAGCCGCCTCTTCCTCGAAGTCCGCGAGAAGCGCAGCCTCGCCTACGACATCCATTCGTACGTGTCCGAGTTCGCCGATGCCGGCCACCTCGCCGTCTACGCGGGCATCGCGCCCGAGCGGGTGATCGAAGCGCGCGACGCGATCGGACGCGAGATCGACCGGCTCCGCGACGAGCCCATCGGCGAGGTCGAGATGGACCGCATCCGGGACAACCTCAAGGCCAGGACCGAGCTGCGGCTCGAGGAGACCCACGGCGTGGCGTCTTGGCTTGCGGGACAGGAGCTCTTCCTCGGGCGTGTGCGCACGGTGGAGGAGGTCTGCGCGATCATTGACGGGATCGGCGCGGACGACATCCTGCGCGCCGCTCGCCGGTATCTCCTTCCCGAGCAGCTCTACCTCGCCGCCGTCGGCCCCCGTGCCGTCTGCGGTGCGCTCGACGGGCTCGCGGCGGAGCCGGTCGCATTGGAGGAAGTCGTCCCATGACCGAAGCGATCCAGCGGACACTCGTCGTGCTGAAGCCGGACGCGGTGCAGCGCGGGATCGCGGGCGAGCTGATCACGCGGTTCGAACGGCGCGGGCTCCGGCTCGCGGCGCTCCGCCTCGTCCAGGTGGAGCGCGCTCTCGCCGAGCAGCACTACGCCGTGCACGCCGGCAAGTTCTTCTATCCGGACCTCGTGAAGACGATCAGCGCATCGCCCGTCGTCGCGATCGTCCTCGAGGGGCCGAACGCGATCCCGGTGGTGCGCGCGATGGTCGGTGCGACCCGTCCGCACGAGGCCGCCGCGGGCACGATCCGCGGGGACTACGCGCTCGTCGGTCTGCGCAATCTGATCCACGCCTCCGATGCGCCGGAGACGGCCGCGGCCGAGGTCGCGCTCTGGTTCCCCGAGGGCGTGGTGTCGTACACGCGCGACGTCGAGCGCTGGATGACGGACGAGGGCGCCCCCGCCTGATGGACGTCTTCCCGTGGCTCCAGGCCGTTCTCGCGATCGTCCTGATCGACCTGACGCTCGCCGGGGACAACGCGCTGGTGATCGGTTTGGCCGCGCGCGCGCTGCCGGCGCGGCAGCGCCGCCTGGCGATCATCATCGGCGGAGCGGGCGCCGTCGGCTTCCGCATCGCGATGACCGCCGCCGTCACGCTGCTCCTCCAGCTGCCCTATCTGCAAGGGATCGGCGCGGTGGCGCTGGTCGTCATCGCGTACCGGCTCGTCCGTCCCGGCGCGCACTCCGGTGGCCAGGAGCACGCCTCCGGTGTCCGTGAAGGGATGGGGATGCGCGAGGCGATCGCGACCATCCTCGTGGCGGACATCGTGATGAGCCTCGACAACGTGCTCGCCGTGGGCGCCGCGGCGCACGGCGACATCGGCCTGCTCGCGTTCGGCCTCGGGCTCTCGATCCCGATCGTGCTCTTCGGCGCGTCATTCGTCGCGCGGCTCACCGGCCGCTTCCCCTGGATCATCTGGCTGGGCGCGTTCGCGCTGACGTGGACCGCGGCCAAGATGTTCACGCACGAACCGGCGCTGAAGGGGGCGCTCGGCGGCGTGCCGGCGGCGGAAGCGACCCTGACCGTGGTGCTGACGGCGATCGTGGTGCTCGCCTGGATGTGGGCGCAGCGCAGAGAGCCGACGCCCGCGCGGCACTGAGCCGAAGAGCGAGCGCGTTCGTGCGGCCGGAACTTACAGCGGCCGGAGCGCTCGCAGGAACTCGTCGGCGAACGAGGCGATCGGACGGAGCACCGTATCGGGCAGGACGCCGCCGATCAGGAGCCCCGCGAAGATCAGCATTCCCGCGGCGCCCGCCACCGGGCGCGGCTCGATGCGCATCGGGTTCACCGGGTCGCCGAACAGCTGGACCGCCGCGCGCAGCTGCGCGGCGAGCAAGCCCAGCGTCGAGATGAACAGCACGGAACCCGCGAAGCCCGAGTACGAGTACGCGATCACCTCAACGAAGAACCGGCCCGGGAAACCGGCGAGGGGCGGCGCGCCGATCATCGCCATCCCGCCCGCGACGAACGCCGCCGCGGCG
>VGPA01000278.1 GCA_016875665.1 Chloroflexota bacterium
ACCAGCGCGATCATCGGCAGGGCCAGATAGGGGAGATAGCGGCCCTGAACTCCGCCGGTTTGGGCCACCAGTGCGAGCAGCACCGTCTGCGAGACCGTCGCCGCGAGCAGCACGCGGCTGGGCCCGAACCACAGCCGGGGGATGAAGAAGAACCACAGGATTCCGGCAACGACCACCATGAGCGCGGTCGTGAACAGGCCCACACGATCGGAGGCGGTCGTGGTCGGCAGGAGGCCGTCGATCATGAGCATGAAGGCGATCCCGAACACCATGGCCATGCCGGCCGCGCGCACGGCCCCGCGCGTCGCCGCGCCCTGCCGTTCCCGCTCCGATTCCGAGCCGCGCCTCACAAGAAGGGGAGATTACAACCGTTCGTGTGCCGGAAGGCCTACGAAACGCTCTCCTTGGCGAAGGCGGCGACCGTCGACGCCATCGCCGAGCGCGGCCCGCCGGGCGCGAAATCGTGGTCGCCGTCCTCGATCGCCTCGAAGCGGTGCGGCACGCGGGCGTACGCCAGTGCGTCCGCGTACCGCTCCGCGTGGTCGAGGGACACCTCGGTGTCTCGCGTGCCCCACAGCAGGAGCACGCGACCTTTCGTGCGAGCCGCGGCCCGCTCCGGGCGACTGTCGTGCTGGAACGCGGCGGGAGCGGCCGCCAGCACCGCGAAGCGGATCTGCCGCTCCCTACCGGCCAGCAGTGCCGCGACGGCTCCGCCGAAGGAGAAGCCGACGATCCCCACCCCTGGACCGACATCGCGATGGGCGCGCAGCAGGCCCAGCGCGGCGGCCGCGTCGGCGAGCCCGGTGTCGAGGGTCATCCGGGGCGGCTCGTGGTCCCGGTACGCGAATCGCAGCGCCGCGATCCCCGCGTCTGCGAGCGCCTGCGCCGTGGCCACGATGTGCGGCTGCTCGGGATGCCCGCCGTAGCCGTGCAGCACGAGCGCGCCGCCGAGGGCGCTCCGGCCCGGCAGGTGCAGCGTCCCCTCGAGCTCGCGACCCCCGACATTAAAGGAGACTCTTTGTCGCATCCGCTGGGCGCGCTCCGGTCACTCGGCCGGGGTCGCGCGGGCCGGGGCCGGCTCGGGGAGCGCCAGCATGTCGAGCACCGCCTGGCGGGACTCGATCGCCGTCCGCAGCGTGATCAGCTCGAGGATCTTCTTCCGGCCGCGCATCTTGCCGATGAGGATCGCACCGACCAGGCGGTCCTCCTGGAAGAAGAGCCGCTTGTAGTTGCGGCCGGGCAGATCGACCTCGCCGAGGCCTTCGAGATTGGGGTCCTCCTCGGGGGTCGTTCCCATCACCGAGATGTTCGAGTTGAACATGCTGGAGGCGTACGTCGGCACCTCCACGTACGCCTCGCGGGCGCCGAGCATGTTCTTCGCCACGTGGCGGCCGTGGTTCAGCGAGTTGTCCCAGGTGCCCATGCGGTGGTGGCGCCGGGAAACGACGTCGTAGAACTCGGCAACGTCCCCCGCCGCCCACACGTCGGGCTTGTTCGTCTCGAGGAACTCGTTGGTGCGGATGCCGACGCTCGTCTCGAGGCCCGTCCCCGCGAACAGCTCGATGTTCATGGTGAGGCCGAGGCCGACGCCGACGATGTCCGCGGTGGCGGTGAAGCCGGCGGTCCCGATGACCTTCGCGTTCCCATTGCCGGCCTCGAGCCTCGCGATCGCCTCGTCGTAGTGGAGGAGCACCCCTGCGTCCTCGGCGAGCGCCGTGACGATGCGGCCGCCGTCCTCGTCGAGGGCGCGCCGCAGGAAGCGCGGGCCGCGCATGAGCCAGTGCGTTTCGACCTTGCGATGGGCGAAGGCCTCGGCGAGCTCGTACCCGATGAACGAGCCGCCGAGAACGACCGCGACCTTGGCCTCCGCGAGCTTGGCCACCATCCATTTGGTCTCGTCGAAGTACTGGAAGTTCGTGAGCACCTTCGTATCGGCGGATCCGGGGCACTGGAGCGGGTTGGGCCGGCCGCCGGTGGCGAGGAGCAGCTTGTCGTACGAGAGCTCGCCGCCGGGTGACAGGGTCACCGTCTTGCCCGCGAAGTCGACCGCCGTGACCCGGGTGGACAGCCGCAGGTCGATGCGGTTCTTCTCGTGCCAGGCGGCATCGCGGACGTAGACGCGC
>VGPA01000279.1 GCA_016875665.1 Chloroflexota bacterium
GAGGAGGACGCCGCGCGCGACAGCGCCGCGGCCGTCGCCAGGAGCAGGCGCTGATGGCCGAAGCGGAGCCGGTCGACCTGGTCATCTTCTCCGACTACGTCTGACCCTGGTGCTACATCGACTCCGTGCGAGTCGACCGGCTGGAGCGCGAGGGGAGGGTCACGGTGACGTGGCTGCCGTACGAGCTCCATCCCGAGACGCCGCGTGAAGGCCTGCCGCGCCCGTCCAATCCGCTCCGCGCGAAGGGCCACCTCGAGACGGTCGCGGAGGAGGTCGGGCTCACGCTCGTCCGCCGCGACCGCCTGATCAACACGCGCCTGGCGCTCTCCGCCGCGGAGTTCGCGCGCGAGCGCGGCACGTTCGACCAGGTGCACCGCGGGATGCTCAAGGGCCACTGGGACGGGACCGCCGAGCTCGACAGCGTGGACGACCTCGCGCGTATCGCGGGCGCGGCCGGCCTCGACGAGGCCGAGCTGCGCGCCGCCCTGGCCGAAGGGCGCTACGAGCGGCTCCTCGACGACTACCGCGCCGATGCGACCTCGGTCGGGATCAACGCGATCCCCGCGCACATCGTCGGCCAGCGCTACATGCTGGTCGGCGCGCACCCCTACGAGACGTTCGTCGAGGTGATCGACCGCGTGATCAAGGAAGGCCCGATCGAGCAGGTGTAGCCCGCGCCCGGTACCGCGGTCCCATCCGCGAGGCCGCTTCCGCCGCCGGCGCGCACGCGCGATCTTCCCCGCGATGCTCGATCGGGTCCTGCGCGCCGTGCTCGTCGCGGCCGCCGTGCTCTGCACGGCCGGGGCCCATTCCGCATCGGCGGATGACGGCCCGCCGTCCGACGCGGCGGGCCGTCATCCGCAGACGGTGCTCCGCGGCACGCCGGCGCGTCAGCTCGTGATCTTCGTCGGCGGTCTGGGCTCCCAACCGAACGACGGCGCGTTCGATCGCATCGCGGATGCGTTCCGGGACAGTCCGCGGTTCGAGGTGATCCGCTTCGGCGCCGACCCCGCATTCCCGTACGACGCGTCCGGACCGATCGACGGGAGCGCCCGGGCGCTCGTGGCGCAGGTGCGGAACCGCGCGCCCGCCTACGCCGGCGTCCACCTCGTGACCCACTCGATGGGCGGCGTGGTGGCCGACCGCGCTCTCGCCCACGGGCTGTCCCAGCGCGACGGCCTCAGGTCGTACGTCGCGATCGCGGCGCCGCACGACGGATCGGCGGTCGCACGTGCCGCGGTCGGCACGCTCGATGCGGCCGGGGACGAGGCCAGCGTGGTGCGGGAGGCCCTCGCGATGGTGGCGGACATCGGCGCGCCCGCGGTACGCGACCTCGCCGCGCCGCGGATCACCCCGCCCGCCCAGGGCATCGCCCGCCTCGACATCCGTTCCGCCACCGACCAGCTCGTGCTCCGTTCGGACGCTCGGTCATCCTCCGAGCGGACGCTGCTCCCGCCCGGCATCGGCCTCGACGACCTCAACGGCCACGGCGGGGTCCTGCGCGACGCGCGCACGATCGAGCTCGTGCGCCGCACGGTGACGACCGGCCTCGTCCCCGCCGACTCGCGCGGTCCGCACGAGCGCGCCTTCGCGGGCCTGGTCAGTGCGGTGAACGACCGCGCGGTGGCGGCCGCTCTGCTCGTCGCGGCGGCGGCCCTCCTTTCCCTGGTGCGCATCAGGCGACTGCGCAGGCTCGTGCCGAGGCTCCTGCCGCTCGGGTCGGGCGGCCAGGCGCTCGTCGAGTTCGCGCTGGTGCTCCCGCTGCTCCTCGCGATGGCCTGGGGCCTCGTGTTTCTCGCGGAGGTCGGCGTCGCGCGGCTGTCGCTCGAGCACGCCGCCGCGGAGGCCGCGCGGACCGGCGCGCTCACCAACAGCGACGCGCTCATGCGCGAGAGCGCCGCCGCGGCATCCGCGCCGCTGGAGGCCGGACGGCTCAGCGTCGAGATCGACCCACCCGAAGGCGCTGACGCGCGGGCCGGCGACCCGCGCGGCGCGCTGCTCACCGTTCGCCTCGCCTATCCGATGGCCGCCCCCGCGCCGCTCGGTGCGCTCACGGTCCGGGGTCGGGCCGCGCGCCGCGTGGAGTGGAC
>VGPA01000280.1 GCA_016875665.1 Chloroflexota bacterium
CGAGAGGATGCGGCATCAGCTGGGCGACGAGCGGCTGTGCCGCGAGGAGCGCGTCGGCCGGCCTTGAGCGGGGCGAGGCGTCGGCCGAGCCAAGAGCCTCTTAGGAGCCCTGTTCCCTGGTGGGTGGACGGCGGACGCGGCGGCGGCGGCGAGGTCCGCGCGGGCCGCCTTCGGGATACTCGCGCCAGATCGTCTGGCCTTCGTCGTCGGGCGAGGCCACCTTCACCAGGCGGTCCCACACCTCGGCGCGGCGGAGCTCCTGCTGCGCCACGTCGCGCCCGACCGCGCGCTCGAGCATGATGTCGCAGTCGTAGGGCGAGCCGACGACCTTCCAGCCGTTCTCGGAGAGCAGGTCGAGGAGGCGGGCGATCTCCGTGAGCCGCTGCGGCGTGTCCGTGACGTACTCGCGGAGCCATGCGGATGTGGTGCGCTTGCCACGGTCACCGCGATCGAGCTCATCGCGGACGGTGCCGAAGGCGTGCATCAGCACGTACGAGGTGGGCACGCTCGGATACTAGCCTCGCCCGCCGGAGCCGCTGGCCGTGGTCGCGCGCGTCAGCCGCGCTCCTCCACGAAGCGGTAGCCGCCGTCGGAGTCCTTGGCGATGACGACGAGCGCGTTGCTCTTGAAGCCGCTCTGGCCCTTCAGCGCCGGGCACAGCAGGTGGTAGTGCTCGTGCTCCGGGGGCACGCACATGCACGTTTCGGCTTTGATCTCGGCGTCGAACCGGCGCGCGCCGATCCGCAAGGCGACCCGCTGCCCGGGCTCCGGGAAGAGCTTCCAGGCATCCTTCGTGATGAGAATGCGGGCCTTCCGGACGTCCTCGCTCGACAGGCGGTGGCGATAGGTGGAACGGGAAACGCTCATTCGGCTCAGTCATTCTCGCACATCCGGATGCATCCGTGCGCGACTCCGCAGCGCGTGATGCGATACGTTGTTCCGCCCGTGAATCGGCCGTTTTCCGCCTGTTCCACGCCGCGCGCCCTCGACGCGGCGCTGCGGGCGGCGGGTGATCCGAAGCGCGCGGCCACAGAGCGTGCCTACCTCAAGAGCGACCTCCGGTTCTATGGATCGGGCCTGCGGGCCATCCGCGCGGCGGCGCGCGACTGCTCGCGGTCTCATCCCGGGCTCACACGAGCCCAGCTGACCGCCCTCGCCGCGGCGCTGTGGATGACGGACCGCTACGAGCTGCGCAGCGCGGGGATCGCGCTGCTCGAGCGCCACCAGGGCCTGCTCCGAAGGGCCGACGTCGCGCTCATCGAGCGGCTGCTGCGCCGGTCTGCCACCTGGGCGCACGTTGACTGGATCGCTACGGGCGTGCTCGCGCCGCTGGTCCTGCGCCATCCGTCGGTGATCGAAAAGCTCCGGCTCTGGGCGGCCGATCCCCGCTTCTGGATCCGCCGCGCGGCGCTCCTCGCGCTGCTTCCGGAGCTGCGCGCCGGGCGCGGCGACTTCGCGCTGTTCGCCGAGCTCGCGACGCCGATGCTCGACGAGCGCGAGCCCTTCATCCGGAAGGTGATCGGCTGGATCTTGCGCGAGCGGAGCAAGGTCCGGCCCGACGAGGTGCGGGCCTACGTGCGGACGCACCGCGCGCGGATGTCCGGCCTCACCCTGCGCGAAGGGACGAAGTACCTGTGACGCTCCGCCGGCCCGCGCTCGCGCTGTTCCTCGCCCTGGCGACCGTCTACGTCGTCGCCGGGGTCTGGACGACGCGACGCAACACCGCGACCGGGGACGAGGTCATGTACTTCATGGCCGCCGACTCGCTCCTGCGGGGCGAGGGCTTCGAGCTCACATCACGCTGGCGCGCGCTCGATGGAGCGTCGTATTCGCCGGGCGTTCCGGTCCCGCCCGAGGAGTTCGCCCGCACGACCGCACCGTCGCTGGCACGGGAGGGCTCGTTCCCCATCCACGACCTTGGGCTGCCCGTGCTCGCGGCCCTGCCCTTCGCGCTCGGCGCGCGCGCGCTCACCAACGCCGCGATCGCGCTGGTGATGGCTGCCGCGGTCGCGATCGGGCTGCGCGTCGCACTCGCACGCGGGGCGGCCCGGCCCGCGGCGCTGGCCGGCGCCGCG
>VGPA01000281.1 GCA_016875665.1 Chloroflexota bacterium
CCCCGCAGGCGGCGCGCATCGCCGACCTCCTCGGCGAGCGCGGCATCGCGGCGACGCCGCGCGACGCGCTGGCGGAGCAGCCTGCGGCGGGCGAGCTGGTCGTCCTGCACGTGCCGCTCGTCGAGGGGTTCACCGTCCCCGAGCTCCGCATGACCGTGTTCACCGACGCCGAGGTGTTCGGCTTCCGCAAGCCGCGGCACCCCGAGCGCCGCCGCCGCCGCATCGCGCTGGGCGCGTTCCTCGCCGATCTCAAGCCCGGAGACCACGTCGTGCACGAAGAGAGCGGCGTCGGACGCTTCGAACGGTTCTCGACTCGCGTCGTGGCGGGGGTCGAGCGCGAGTACCTCGAGCTGACCTTCGCGGACGGAGTGCGCGCGCTGCCCACCGAGCAGATCGCGCGCGTCACGCGCTACGTCGGCGGTACGCCGCCCGCGCTCTCCCCACTTGGGGGCCGCGAGTGGATGGCGACCAAGCGCAAGGCCAAGAAGGCGGTCGAGGAGATTGCGCGCGAGCTGCTGCGGCTCTACGCGGCGCGCGAGCTGGCGCCGGGGCACGCGTTCAGCGCCGACACGCCGTGGCAGGTCGAGATGGAGAACGCCTTCCCGTACACGGAGACGCCCGACCAGCTTCGTGCGATCGAGGACACCAAGCGCGACATGGAGCGGGGACGCCCGATGGACCGCCTCGTGGTGGGCGACGTCGGCTACGGCAAGACCGAGGTGGCGCTGCGCGCCGCGTTCAAGGCGGTGCAGGACGGCAAGCAGGTCGCCGTACTGGTGCCGACCACCGTGCTCGCGCGCCAGCACTTCGAAACGTTCAACGAGCGGCTCGCCACGTTCCCGGTCCGCGTCGAGATGCTGTCTCGCTTCCGCTCCGCACCGGAGCAGAAGGAGGTCGTGGCGCGCATCGCGGCGGGTGACGTCGACGTCGTCGTCGGCACCCACCGCGTGCTCCAGAAGGACGTCGCGTTCCACGACCTCGGGCTCGTCGTGATCGACGAGGAGCACCGCTTCGGGGTGAAGGCGAAGGAGCGCTTGAAGGAGCTGCGCACGGCGGTCGACGTCCTGTCGATGACCGCGACGCCGATCCCGCGCACGCTGCACATGGCGCTCTCCGGCGTCCGGGACATCAGCACGATCGAGACGCCGCCCGAGGAGCGCCAGCCGATCGACACCCGCGTCGTGGAGCGGACCAGCGAGCTGGTGCGGGAGGCGATCCTGCGCGAGCTGGACCGCGGCGGGCAGGTCTACTACGTGCACAACCGGGTGATCGGCATCGAGCAGGAAAAGGCGCGGCTCGAGGAGCTGGTCCCCCAGGCGCGCCACGTCATCGGTCACGGCCAGATGGACGAGCGGACGCTCGAGCGGGTGATGGTGGAGTTCGCCGACGGCGAGCACGACGTGCTCGTCTGCACCACGATCATCGAGTCCGGGCTCGACATCCCGAACGTGAACACGATCATCATCGACAACGCGGGCTACCTCGGCCTCGCGCAGCTCTACCAGCTGCGCGGCCGCGTCGGGCGCAGCGCGGAGAAGGCCTACGCGTACCTCTTCTACCGCAAGGAGGACGCGCTCACAGAGCAGGCCCGCAAGCGCCTCCAGGCCGTCTTCGAGTCGAGCGAGCTCGGCGCGGGGTTCAAGATCGCCCTGCACGACCTCGAGATCCGCGGCGCCGGCAACCTGCTGGGCGCCGAGCAGCACGGCCACGTCGTCGCCATCGGCTTCGAGCTCTACGCGCAGCTGCTCGAGCAGGCCGTGAACGAGCAGCGCGGTACGGTCAAGCCCGCAGACAAGCTGCCCGAGGTCAGCGTCGACCTCGCGCTGTCGACCGCGATCCCCGACGACTACGTTGGGAGCCGCGCGCGGAAGCTCGAGCTCTACCGCCGGATCGCCGACCTCGGCGCGCTCGAGGACCTCGGCTCGCTGCGCGATGAGCTGCGCGACCGCTACGGCGCGCCGCCGGAGCCGGTGCGCAACCTGCTCTACGGGATCGAGGTCAAGCTCCGCGCCGCGCGGGCCGGCGTGAGCGAGGTCCGCTCGCGCGGCGCGGAGGTCCGCCTCA
>VGPA01000282.1 GCA_016875665.1 Chloroflexota bacterium
CGACCCGGGTGCGCGCAACGGCCGCGGAGCGCACGGCCCCGCCCAGCCGCAGCAGCTCCGCCGCGGACCGGCGAACCAGCGCGGCGAGATCGGGTGGCCCTCCACCGCGCAGCGTCTCGATCGCCTCGGCGACCTCGAGCGCGTTGCCCACGGCGCGGCCGAGCGGCTGCTCCATGTCGGTCAGCTCGACCACGGTCGCGATCTTGTGCGCGCGTCCGATCGCGATCATCGCGCGCGCGAGGGCGGAGGCCCGGCGCCGGTCCTTCATGAAGGCGCCGCGGCCCACCTTGACGTCGAGGAGCAGCCCGCGCGCGCCGGCCGCGATCTTCTTCGACATGATGCTCGAGGCGATGAGCGGAATCGACGGGACCGTCCCCGTCACGTCACGCAGGGCGTACATCTTCCCGTCGGCCGGCGCGAGATCCTCCGACTGACCCGAGATCACGGCGCCGATCCGCTCGAGCTGCCGCAGGAACTCGCCCGTGGTCAGGTCGGTCCGGTACCCGTCGAACGACTCCAGCTTGTCGAGCGTCCCGCCGGAGAAGCCGAGGCCGCGCCCGCTCATCTTCGCCACCGGCACGCCGCACGCGGCCACGATCGGCACCACCACGAGGGTGGTCTTGTCGCCGACTCCGCCGGTCGAGTGCTTGTCGACGACGCGCCCGAAGCGGGCGAGGTCGAGGCGCCGGCCCGAGGCGACCATGCTCGCGGTGAGCGCCGCCGTCTCCGCCGCGGTCATGCCCCGGAGCGTCACGGCCATCAGGAACGCGCTCATCTGGTAGTCGGGCACGCCACCGCGCGTGAATCCCTGGACGAGGAAGTCGATCTCCGCGGGCCCGAGCGTCCGCCCGTCGCGTTTGCGCTCGACGATCTCAGATGCGCGCAAGCACGCCTTTGACGAGCGCGCCCAGCCGAGCGCCCGCGCGACCGGCCACCTCGAGCACCGCCTCGCCGGTGACATGCTCGATCTGGCCGGGGATCCCGGTGGCCATGTCGGTCACGGTGGCGATCGCGAGCACCCGCATCCCCACCTGGCGGGCCACGATGACCTCCGGCACGGTGCTCATGCCCACCGCGTCCGCGCCGAGGCCGCGCAGCATCCGCAGCTCGGCGGGGGTCTCGAAGTTCGGTCCGCTGACGCCCACGTACACGCCGTCGCGGAGGTCGCGGTCGACCGAGTGCGCGAGCGCGCGCAGCGCGGGGTCGTACGCCTCGACCAGGTCGGGGAAGCGCGGACCGAGGCGGTCGTCGTTGGGGCCGCGGAGCGGATTGGCGCCCATCAGGTTGATGTGGTCGCTCACCACCATCAGGTCGCCGGCGCGGAACGCCGGGTTCAGTCCGCCGCACGCGTTGGTGAGGATGAGCGTGTCGATCCCCCATTCGCGGAACACCCGGACCGGATAGGTGACCGACGTCATCTCGTAGCCCTCGTAGTAATGCAGCCGGCCCTGCATGACCGCGACCTCGCGGCCCGAGAGCTCCCCGACGACGAGCCGGCCGGCGTGCCCCGGAGCGGTCGAGCGCTCCCAGCCCGGCAGGTCCGCGTACGGAATGCGATCCGCGGGCGCGACCTCGTCGGCGAGCGCGCCGAGGCCCGAGCCGAGCACGATGCCGATCGCCGGGCGCCGCGTGGTGCGCGCGCGGAGCGCGGCGATGGTGGCCGCCGTGTCCATCAGCGCTCCTTCAGGATCTTCTCGCGGTACAGCGACAGGAACGGGCGGGCGGCGCGCGGGCGAACGAGGCGCGCCACGGGGACCGCACGCGCGAGCTCGATGACGTCACCCGCGACGAGATCGAGCTCCTCCTGGCCGTCGATCGAGAGGCGCGCCGGCTCGTCCTGCACCTCGAGCCGGATCCGCTCGTCGCCGTCGAACACCGAGGCGTTCGCGAACGACAGGTGCGGCGCGATCGGCGCGATCGTGATCGCGCGCGACGCCGGCATGATCACGGGACCGCCCACGGAGAAGGCGTACGCCGTGGAGCCGGTGGCCGTGGCCGCGATGAGGCCGTCGGCCCAGTACGTG
>VGPA01000283.1 GCA_016875665.1 Chloroflexota bacterium
CTGCTGTACCGTTTCTGCGACATGAGCGGCGTCGCGTTCGTTTTCCCCGGCCAGGGCTCGCAGGCCGTCGGCATGGGCGCCGCGGTCTACGTGGCGTCCCGCCGGGCGCGCGAGATCTTCGAGGAGGCGGATCGCGTCCTCGGCTACGCGCTGTCCAAGATCTGCTTCGAGGGCCCGGCCGAGCGGCTCAACGACACCGCCGTCGCGCAGTCGGCCGTGCTCACGACGAGCGTCGCGCTGCTCGAGGCCCTTGCCGAGGCCGCGGAGGTGCCGCACCGGATCAGCGACGGCTCCGAGCCGCGCGGCGTCGCGGCCCTCCCCAACGGCCTCGCGCCCGGCTACGTCGCCGGCCACTCGCTGGGTGAATTCACGGCCCTGGTCGCGGCGGGCGTGCTCACGTTCTCCGACGCGCTCCGGCTGGTGGCCGAGCGTGGCCGGCTCGCCTCGGCGGGGGGCGCCCGTGGCGCGATGGCCGCGGTGGTGGGGCTCTCCGCGGACGATGTCGACCGAATCATCCGCGAGACCGCGCAGGGCGGCACGGTGGTCGCGAACGACAACGGGCCCACGCAGGTGACGATCGCCGGCGACGAGACGAGCGTGCAGCGCCTGTCGGCCGAGCTCGCTCGCCGCGGCGCGCGTCTGGTGGTGCCGCTGCGGATCAGCGCCCCGTTCCACCTGCCGGCGATGGGGCGCATCGGCCCGGACCTCGCCTCGTTCATGCGCGGCCTCAGCTGGCGCGAGCCGGTCGTCCCGATCGTCGCCAACGTGAGCGCGGAGCCGCACCGCAGCGGGACGATCCAGGCGATGCTCGTGCGGCATCTGTCGCAGCGGGTGGAGTGGCTCCGCTCGGTGCGGTTCATGGCCGAGCGCGGCGTGGGCACCTTCGTGGAGCTCGGCGCCGGCCAGGTCGTGAACGGCCTCGTGAAGCGCATCACCGACGCGCGGCTCATCAACATCTCGGACTCGACGTCGCTCCGCGCGGCGCTCGCTCAGCTCCGCGGCAAGACCGCATAGGTACGGGAGAGTGAATGTGACCAGCAGGTGCGCGCGACGAGGGGCTCTGCCCCGGGGAGTGGGTCCGAGGCGGAGCCGGCTCCTCGCCGAAGGCGAGAGTCTCGAATGAGGCGCGTCGTCGTCACCGGGATCGGAGCCGTCACCCCGATCGGCCACGACGTGTGGACCACGTGGGAGTCGATGAAGGCGGGGAAGAACGGCATCAGCCGGATCACCCGGTTCGACCCGGCCGCCTACGAGTCGAAGATCGCCGGCGAGGTGAAGGACTTCGACCCGACCAAGTTCATGGATCGCAAGGAGGTCCGCCGCACCGACCGCTTCACCCAGTTCGCGGTCGCGGCGGCCTCGATGGCCATCTCCGACGCCAAGATGGACGGCGTCGCGAAGGACAGGGTCGGGGTGGCGATCGCCACCGGCGTGGGCGGGCTCGAAACGCTGGTCGAGCAGGTCCTGGTGATGGCCGAGCGCGGGCCGTCGCGGCTTTCCCCGTTCATGGTCACCGGGCTCATGGCGAACGCGGGCTCCGCCCAGATCTCGATGAGCTTCGGCTACCAGGGCCCCAACCTGACGCATGTCTCCGCCTGCGCATCCAGTGCCCACTCGATCGGCGAATGCGGCGAGATCATCAAGCGCGGGCAGGCCGACCTGATGGTGGCCGGCGGCGCCGAGGCGGCGGTGCTGCCGCTCGCGATCGGGGCGTTCTCGGCGATGCACGCGATGAGCCGCCGGAACGACGATCCCGAGCACGCCTCGCGGCCGTTCGACAAGGACCGCGACGGGTTCGTGCTGTCGGAAGGCGGCGCGGTGGTCATCCTCGAGGAACGCGACCATGCGCTCGCGCGCGGCGCGACCGTATACGGCGAGCTGGTGGGCTACGGCGCGACGGCCGACGCGTATCACATCACCTCCCCCGCGCCCGAGGGCGCCGGCAACGCGCGCGCGATGCGGATGGCCCTCACGCAGGCGGGCCTCGCGCCGGAGAGGATCGACTACATC
>VGPA01000284.1 GCA_016875665.1 Chloroflexota bacterium
GTGCCGCGCAGACGGAAGACGGTCGCCCGGGGCCAGATCGCCCGTGACGATCAGGTACTTGAGCTGGTTGGCCAGCTGCAGGTACACGGGTGTTCCGCTGGTCCCGCTTAGAAGGATCTGACTATCGAGGCTCCGGCCATTCCTGCCATCGGGAGCGGCTCGTCCGAGGAGCTCGCGGGCGTCCCGCGCCGACGCGTCGCGAGGTCGCGTCAGAGTCGAGCGCGTCGGACGCCGCTTGACCTGTGCCTTCCTCATCGATGGCCCATTATGCTAGGCCTTCTTCAGGGCTGGAAGAACGACCCAGCGTTCAGGCGAGGAGTGAACGATGACAGCCGATATGGACGGCGAACTCGCCCTAGGGCAGGACATGTGGCGGCGACTCTCTGTCGAGGGCGGACCCGCTGATGTCGCGCCCTCTCTTCTCCGTAAACTCGGCATCTATGGCGGAGCGCAGGGGATCTGGGTCGATACGGCCAGAAAAGGGACTTTGGCGGCAGATGACGTGGGGGTAACCGTGGGACTGCTCCACACCGGCCGCCATTACGCGGATTGACCTCTTGGCCGACAGCATCCTCTACCACTACCCGAGAACTCAGAGACTCGGCAGAGATGCTTCTGAGATCGAAGCCACGAAGAACGCTGCGACGATGCACCTTCCTGTCTTTGTGATCACGCCTGGAAGTCGAGAGACACTCCGGACGGTTGTTCGTGGGGAAGTCGCCGGTTGGGACGACGACCTCGAGGTGTTTCGCGTTCGGTTCGTTGATGGCCCTCTGGAGGCCCGTCCGTCATTACCTCGACTTGCGCGCCCGGCTGCCCGTCGTGCAGCCCTGGGCGTCCCATATCGGCGGGCTGACGAAGAGGCGGCGGTGGCCTCGCGCGACCCGTTCACGATCGACCCAGACAAGATCGATCGCGGGCTTGTTGGCCACGCACGCACGCAGAACGTCTCCGACGGCTTCTTCCGCCGCGCATCGGTCGACGCGCTCGCCGTGGCGCCGTCGGACCCGAACGTCACAACTACGCGGGCATGGGCGAGGCCTGCATCCGCGGCAGCGTGTCTCACGGCGACGGCGTCTACCGCTCGACCGACGCCGGGGCCACCTGGACGCACCTAGGCCTTGCCGATACAGGTCGGTCCCGCGATTCGTGAGAGCAGGGAGAAGGCCTGGCCGACACCGCCGATCCCGTCCCTGCTCCGCGCCGCGACGGTGACCAACCACATCACCGCCGACGACCCACCGGTGTTCCTCGCGCACGGCGAGAAGGACACATTCCGCCGCAGGACTCGAAGGACATGCTTGCGAAGTTCCAATCGGTCGGTGTCGCGGCCTCGTTGCTCGTCGTGACGAACGGCGGGCACGGGTGGACGCCCGACATGTCCGACTTCGGCGTCATCAGCCCGTCCCAGTTCGAGATCGTCACGCAAGAGCTCGCGTGGTGGGATAAGGTGCTCTGACCCCCGACGTCGTCATGACGCAACCCCCATCGCGCGTGTCGTGCGATTGATGTCCAAGGCGCACCCGAACCGCTTCGCCATCCGGAGCGCAATCTCACGTCCCGGTGCATCACTTCTGGTACACTGAACCGATGCCCACGAAGAATCCGCGGGTGAACGTGGTCCTTGAGCGCCCTTTGTACGACGCGCTCGGTCGCGCTGCCCGGCGCGAAGGCTCATCGCTTTCCACCAAGGCGCGCGATCTGCTGCGCGAAGCACTCGAGGCGCACGAAGACCTCGCGCTCGCAGAGATCGCCGAAGCGCGAGCGCGGACGTTTGTGCGGTCCACATCGCTGACGCACGACCAGGTCTGGGGACGGAGCAGCAAGAAACGCTGAGTGGCCTACGCCCTTCGCTACCACCCGCGCGTGTTCGACGAGGACCTCCCGAGGATCACGACCGCGACCAGGGACCGCCTCGCTCGATCCATCGAAGCGCGGCTCACGGACCGCCCCGAACGATCGGGTACGCCTCTGAAAGGCTCGCTGCGTGGTTACTGGA
>VGPA01000285.1 GCA_016875665.1 Chloroflexota bacterium
CTTCTACGCGCATCGACCGAGCCTGCTCAAAGTGAAAGGACGGGACCCCGATGACATCCTCAAAGCGCGCGCTGTCTAACAGGAACGCGGGCCCCACGCGCTAGTGCGGGGGAGGGTACTACCGGGCGCGGGAGTCCAGCGCCACGACCTGAATCTCGGCCGGGAGCGAGGACCGGGTGACGGAGAGCTTGGAAACGGCCTCGAGGTCCTTCACCCCCAGCTCGTGGAGGAAGCGGTGATAGGTGGAATCCTTTTTGGGGTGGTCGGGGTCGAAGGTCATCGGCACGACGACCCGGGGCTCCAGCGCGTGGACGACTTCGGCCGCTTTGGCCGCCGCGAGATTCTCTTCGGCGCCGCTCACGGGAACCAGCAGGATGTCGACGTCGCCGATCCGCTCGATGTCCGCCGACGAAAGGGCGTGGCCGAGGTCGCCGAGATGGCAGATGACGAGCTCGTCCAGCCGGATCGTGTAGACGGTGTTCCGCCCGCGCTTCGCGCCCTGCTCCTCGTCATGAAAGGAGGAGATCCCGCTGACCAGGATGTCGTGGACCTCGTACTCGCCCGGTCCGGCGAGGACGACCGGTTCGCCGCCGACCGATCGGAGGCTCGAATGGCCCGGGTGGTCGTGCGAGATGGTGACGAGGTCGGCTGGGGTCTTGGGAATGGCGTGTCCGGATTTGGGATCGGGCGGATCCGTCAGGACCACTCCTTCTCTGCCGCGCATCCGGAAGCACGCGTGGCCGAGCCAGGTGAGGTCCAAGACATCTAATCTTACGGGCCCTTGAGGATTTCCGCCCAGCGCCTGCGTACGCTCTCCGAAACTTCGGGAACCGCCCGCGGGTATGAAGGGAGGCGGGTCTGCAGTCGACCGATCAAGAGGCGGTCCGGCGGTGCCTGGAAGGCGACTCGGAGGCCTTCGCGGCGCTGGTCGAGCGCTATGGAGTGCGGGTGTTCAACATCGCGATGCGGATCACGAATGACCCCGACGCGGCGGACGACTGCGCCCAGGAGGCGTTCGTCCGCGCCTACCGCTCGCTCCACCAGTACGACCCCGCCCTGCCCTTCGGGCCGTGGATCTACCGCATCGTCACGAACGCCAGCCTCAACCACCTCCGCGCGTGGAAGCGCCATGATTCGACCTCCGACGAGGACGCGGCGGAGATCGCCGAGCCCGACGAGCAGGGTCCCGAAGAGTTCACGATCCGGCGCGAGGAGGTGACCGAGGTGCTGCGCGCCATGGAGGAGCTCCCGCCCGCCTATCGCGCCGCGCTCACGCTCAGGCACATCCAGCAGCTCTCCTCTCAAGAGGTGGCCGATGCGCTCGGCCTGCCCCTCGGCACGGTGAAGACGCACCTCCATCGCGCGCGCACCGCGCTCCGCAAGCGGCTGGAGCGCGCGCACTGATGGACGACCGCCGCATCGACCGCGTGCTCGCCGCCGCGCCCGTCGCGCCGCTGCCCCCGGGATTCCGCGACGGCGTGCTGCGGCGAGTCGCGCCGCACCGTTCGACCGCCTGGGAGTGGGCCGTCGCCGCGCTCCTCGCGATCCCCAGCCTCGCGTACCTCGCCTTCACCGCCGGCGCGTACGGGGGCGACTTCACCGCGACCGCGGAGGCGCTTGCCCTCGCTGCCCAAAGCACCGAGACGGCGGCCGGCGGGTTGTTCGTAGATGGCCTCGTCGTGCTCGCGGTCGCGATGTGCGGTCTCGCGAGCATCCTCGCCGCGCACGCGCTTGGCACACGCTCGAACGGCGGGCGTTCGCTCAGCCGGTGATCCACCGCGACGCCGTGCTCGTGCTCGTCTCGGTCATGATCGCGACCGCGGTAGCGGCCGTGCTCCTGGTCGGCGGCGTCTCCGCGGCGACGCCGGGCGTGCAGCGGCCGCCGGTCGGCATCCAGGGGCGAGACGGCCCGCCGCCGCAGCGCGTCGACCAGCAGCAGCGTCGCGTGCCCCAGTTCATCCGGCCCGCCCTGCCGCTCGAGCGCGGCG
>VGPA01000286.1 GCA_016875665.1 Chloroflexota bacterium
GCGGAGCGCGCGGTGGCGGAGCGCGCCGCGGCGGCGGGCGGCGAGCGCCCGCCGACGCTCGACGAGATGTTCGCGCAGGTCAAGGAAGGCAAGGCGAAGGAGCTGAAGATCGTCCTCAAGGCGGACGTCCAGGGCTCACTCGAGGCGATCAAGGGCGCGCTCTCCAAGCTGCCGCAGGACGAGGTCGCGCTGACCATCGTCCACGACGCGGTTGGCGACATCAGCGAGTCGGACATCAACCTCGCCGCCGCGTCGGGCGCCGCGGTCATCGGCTTCTCGAACAAGCTCGATGTGCCGGCCAAGCGCGTCGCCGACCAATCCAAGGTCGACGTCCGCATCTACAAGGTCATCTACGAGCTCCTCGACGAGGTGCAGAAGGCGCTCACCGGCCTGCTCGAGCCGCTCATGGTCGAGGTGGCACTCGGCCACGCCGAGGTCCGCCAGATCTTCACCGCGGGCAAGACGACGATCGCCGGCTGCATGGTCCTGGACGGCCGGGTGCAGCGCGGGTCGAAGGCCCGGCTGCTGCGCGGAGGCAGCGCGGTCTACGACGGCATGCTGGGCACGCTGCGGCGGATCAAGGACGACGTGCGCGAGGTGAACGCCGGGCTCGAGTGCGGCATCGTGCTGGAAGGCCACAACGACGTCCAAGTCGGCGACATCATCGAGCCGTACATCGTCCAGGCGCAGGCCCGGTGACCCGTGGCGTACAAGCGCACCGACCGCGTCAATGAGCTGCTCCAGCGCGAGCTGGGGACGCTGATCAGTGAGGAGCTCGCGGACCCGCGCATCGTGTTCCCCACGGTGACGCAGGTCTCGACCTCGCCCGACCTGCGGTCGGCGCGCGTGTTCGTCAGCGTCCTCGGCGACGACGCCGCCGCCAAGACGACGATGCGCGCGCTGGCCGACGCGAAGGCGTTCATCCGGCATCGGCTCGGCGAGCGCACCGATCTCCGCGTCGTGCCGGACCTCGAGTTCGTGCTCGACCGCTCCGCGGAGCGCGCGACCCGGATCAGCAAGCTGCTGCGCGCATCCGGCGAGCGCGAGGACGACGAGCCGCCTCCCCTCCGCGACGCGGGCGCGATCGAGGCGCCGTGAACGAGCTCCTCGAGCCCCTCCGCCGCGCGGCGCGCGTCGCGATCGTCTCCCACCGCGATCCGGATCCGGACACGATCGGCGCCGGCCTCGCACTCGGCCTTGCGCTCGAGAACGCCGGCAAATCGGTGAGCTTTCACTGCGCGGACCCAGTCCCCGACCAGGCGGTCTGGCTCGAGGGCAGCGCCCGCTACACCAGGATGCCGCCCGCGGGGGACGTGGACCTCATCGTCACGGTCGACTTCGGGGATCCCTCCCGCGCGAAGCTCGCGCTACCGGCGGGCGTGCCGATGGCGAACATCGACCATCACGCGTCGACGGGCCGCTACGGCGACCACCAGTGGGTGGACGCCACGGCATCGGCGACCTGCGAGATGGTCGTTCGCCTCGTCGATGCGCTCGCGCTGCCCTGGTCGCCCGGAGCGGCAACGGCCGCCCTGTGCGGGATCATGACCGACACCGGTTCGCTCCAGTTCCCCGCGACCGACGGCCGGACCTACCGCAGCGCCGCGCGGGCGCGCGAGGAGGGCGCCGACCTCCAGGCCATCACCTACAACGTGTTCCGCAACGCCCGCTTCGAGTCGCTCCGCATGATCGGCGCCGCGTGCGCGCGCATGCGCCGCGAGATGGGCGGGCAGCTCGTCTGGAGCGAGATCACGCGGCACGACGTCGCGGACGCGGACGCGCGCGAGGAGGACGTCTCGGGCGTCATCGGCACGCTGGCGCAGTCGAACGGCGCCCGCCTGGCGATCCTGTTCACGGAGCAAGACGGCGCCGTCAAGATCTCCGCGCGCACCTCGGCGTGGCCGCCTTCCGTCGACGCGGCGGCGCTCATGGGACGCTTCGGCGGCGGGGGTCACGTGCGCGCCGCGGGCGCGCGCGCGAGCGGC
>VGPA01000287.1 GCA_016875665.1 Chloroflexota bacterium
CCGCCATGTCGGCGGTCGCCACCCGCTCGGTGGATGCGGCCCGCGAGCGGCCCGAGGACCCGGCGCCCGCCCGGACCGCGTTCCAGGTCGACCGGGACCGGATCGTGCACAGCAAGGCGTTCCGCCGGACCAAGCACAAGACCCAGGTGTTCCTCGCCCCGAAGGGCGACCACTACCGCACGCGCCTGACGCACATCCTCGAGGTGAGCCAGATCGCCCGCTCGATAGCGGTCGGCCTCGACCTCAACCAGGACCTCGTCGAGGCGGCGGCGCTCGGGCACGACGTCGGCCACACCCCGTTCGGGCACGTCGGCGAGGAGCTCCTCGCGAGGTTCCTCCCCGAGGGGTTCCGCCACAACCAGCAGAGCGTCCGCGTGCTGGACCGCTTCGAGCGGAACGGACGCGGCCTCAACCTCACTCACCCGGTGAAGGATGCGATCCTCAAGCACAGCGCGCCGACCAGCGGCGGCGTTCAGACCGCCGCGTGGGGCGAGCCGGAGACGGCGGAGGGCTGGGCGGTCCGCTACGCGGACAAGATCGCCTACCTTCACCACGATCTCGACGATGCCGCGCGCGCGGGGATCATCGACGAGAACGACATCCCGCACGACGTGCGGCTCTCGCTCGGGCAAGGCCGCGGCGAGCGGCTCGACGTGATGATCTACGACGTCATCGCCTCGTCGGTGGGCAAGGCCGCGCCGACGATGAGCGACGAGGTGCTCCAAGCGACGAACGAGCTGCGCCGCTGGATGTTCGACCACGTGTACCTCGCGGGCGAGGCGAAGACCGAGGACGCCAAGGCCCAGAACCTGCTCTGGGAGCTACTCGTCCACTTCGAGAAGTACCCTGAGCGAATGCCCGCCGAGTACCAGCGCGTCGCGATGGACGAGGGCGCCAAGCGCGGCGTCGCCGACTTCATCGCCGGCATGACGGACGGCTACGCGATGGACGTCTACGAAAGCGTGTTCATCCCGGTCGCGTGGAGCCGACGCTAAAACGCCCGGCGACTTCGACCTCGTCAAGGAGCGAATCGACCTCGTCCAGCTGATCGGGGAGCGTGTGCCCCTGCGCAAGGCCGGACGCTCGTTCGTCGGCCTCTGCCCCTTCCACAACGAGAAGACCGGGTCCTTCCACGTCGATCCCGAGCGCCGCACCTACCACTGCTTCGGCTGCTCGGAGCACGGCGACTGCTTCACCTGGCTCCAGAAGATGGACAATCTCGAGCCGGTCGAGGCGCTGCGCGTGCTCGCGGAGCGCGCCGGCGTCGAGCTGAGCCGCCGCGCGCCGCAGGAGCGCGAGGCGGACAAGCGGCTCATCGACGCGCAGGAGACGGCGCAGTTCTACTTCCGGCAGGCACTGCGCGGCACGCCGGCCGGGCAGGAGGCGCTCAGGTACGTGCTCGACCGCGGGATCACGCAAGAGACGGTCGAGAAGTTCGGCATCGGCTACGCGCCGGATCTCATCGGCGGCCTGCTCGCCTACCTGCGCAAGAAGGGGTTCACCGACGATGAGGCGGTGATGAGCGGTCTGATCGCGCGCAATGATCGCGGGCCGCTCGACCGCTTCCGGCATCGGGTGACGATTCCGATCCGCGACCAGCGCGGCCGGATCATCGCGTTCGCGGCGCGCGCGCTGCGGGCCGATCAGCCCGGCAAGTACGTGAACTCGCCGCAGACGCCGCTCTTCTCGAAGAGCGCGACGCTCTTCGCGCTCGACCTCGCGCGCGGCGCCATGCGCAAGAGCGGCGAGGCCGTGATCGTCGAGGGCCAGTTCGACGCGATCGCCTGCCACCAGGCCGGGCTCACCAACGTCGTCGCGTCGCAGGGCACGGCGCTCACGACCGAGCAGTACCAGGTGCTCGACCGGCTGAAGCTCGGCGACCCGCGCCGCGTCGTGGTGGCGTTCGACGGCGACACGGCGGGCCAGCGCTCCGCCGAGGCGCGCGGCCGCGATCTGCTCA
>VGPA01000288.1 GCA_016875665.1 Chloroflexota bacterium
TCACCGCGCGCCGCTTCGGTGAGCCGAGCGCGCGATGCGGCCACCGCCGCGGCGTCACGCGAAGCGCGGTGCGCCGCCAGGCGCGCGCGCTGCTCGCGCTCGACGCGATCGTCGACGCGCAGCACCGGCGTCGAGGGTTCGGGCCCCGCCGAGCGGAAGGCGTTCACGCCCACCACGATGCGCTCGCCTCTGTCGACGGCGAGCTGGTGGCGGTAGGCGGACTCCTCGATGCGGTCCTGCTGGTAGCCCCGCGCAATGGCGGCCACGGCGCCGCCCTGCGCGTCGATCCGCGCGATCTCCGCCATCGCGCGCCGCTCGATGTCGGCGGTGAGGGACTCGATCGCGTACGAACCCGCGAGCGGGTCGATCGTGTCGGCGACGCCGGACTCCTCAGCGATGATCTGCTGGGTCCGCAGCGCGAGCCGCGCGGCCTCCTCGGTCGGGAGCGCGAGCGCCTCGTCGTACCCGTTGGTGTGGAGCGATTGCGTACCGCCCATCACCGCCGCGAGCGCCTCGATGGCGGTGCGCACGATGTTGTTGAGCGGCTGCTGCGCGGTGAGCGAGGAGCCCATGGTCTGGGTGTGAAAGCGCAGCGCGCGCGCCCCGGTCGAGGTGGCGCCGTAGCGCTCGCGCATGATGCGCTCCCAGATCCGGCGAGCGGCGCGGAACTTGGCGACCTCTTCGAGGAACGTGCTGTTGGCCGCGAAGAAGAACGACAGCTGCGGCGCGAAGGTGTCGACCTTCAGGCCGCGGGCCACGGCCGCATCCACGTACGCGATCGCGTTCGCGAAGGTGAAGGCGAGCTCCTGCACCGCATCGGAGCCGGCCTCGCGGATGTGGTAGCCGCTGATCGAGATCGGATTCCAGCGCGGGAGCTCGTGCGAGCAGTACTCGAACATGTCGACCGCAAGCCGCAGCGACGGCGCCGGCGGGAAGATGTACGTCCCGCGCGCGATGTACTCCTTGAGCACGTCGTTCTGCGTCGTGCCGCCGACCCGCGCGGCGGGCGCGCCCTGGCGGCGCGCGGCCGCGACGATCATCGCGAGGAGGATCGGCGCGGTGGAGTTGATCGTCATGGACACGGTGACGCTGCCGAGCGGGATGCCCTCGAACAGCCGTTCGAGGTCGGCGCGGGTGGAGATGGACACGCCCACCTTCCCCACCTCGCCCAACGCGGCCGGATCGTCGGCATCGAAGCCCATTTGCGTCGGCAGGTCGAAGGCGACGGACAGGCCCGTCTGGCCGTGCGCGAGCAGATAGCGAAAGCGTTCGTTGGTCTCGGCGGCGGAGCCGAAGCCCGCGTACTGGCGCATCGTCCAGAAGCGGCCGCGGTACATGGTCGGCTGCACGCCGCGCGTGAAGGGCGGCTCGCCCGGCAGGCCTGGATCGGAGAAGTCGGTGGGGTAGGTGGCGGGGACCTCGGCTCCGTAGGTCGTCTCGAAGCGCTCGCGCCTGATCATGCGGGCTCGATCACGACCAGGAGGGCGTCGCGCTCGACCCTGTCGCCGGCCGCCGCACGGACGCGCGCGACCTGACCGCGGCCGGGCGCGCGGAGCTCGTTCTCCATCTTCATCGCCTCCAGCGTGACCACGGCGGCCCCCGCCTCGACGATATCCCCCTCCGCGACGTGAACCGCCTTCACCAGGCCCGGCATCGGGGCCTTGAGGTCGGTCCGGCCCGAGGACGCCGCGCCGCTGGTCCTCGCGGCCACGAGAGCGCGCGCGTCGGCCACCGTGACGCGCACCTCGCGCCCGTCGATCTGCAGGCGCAGCGGGTCGTAGCCGAGGATCGCGACCTCGCGGACGCGCCCGTCGAGGTGCACGGCGCGGACGCCTCGGCCGCCCTGCGGCCTGATCTCCGCGGCGACGGCCGTGCCCTCGACGGTGAACCGGCCGTCGGGCGAGCAGTCGATCTCCAGCGTCTGGCCGTCGACCGTCACGACGTACCTCACGCGCGC
>VGPA01000289.1 GCA_016875665.1 Chloroflexota bacterium
CGTGAGGCTCAGCGCGCCCGCGTCGCGCGCCGCCGCCCATCCGGCCACCGCGCCGAGGGCGGCCGCCGCGAGGCGGAAGCCGGCACGATCGAGGCTCGCGCCGCGGAACGGCATCGCTAGCGGCGGACGGCCTCGCGAGTCAGCTTGCCGACGAGGCGCTTGCCGAAGAACAGCGCGAGCGCGAGCACGCTCAGGGCGAGCACCGCGTATTCGATCCCGTTCATGGCGCGCGCGATGGCCGGCCAGTACTCGCCCACCTGCATCCCGCCCCAGACCAGGAGCATGCACCAGGGCAGCGCACCCGCCGCGGAGAGGATCGTGAACTGCAGCGGGTTCATGCGCGAGAAGCCCGCGGGAACGGAGATCACGCTGCGGACCATCGGCACGCAGCGCCCGAAGAACACCGCGGCCGCGCCCCACTTGCGGAACCAGCGGTCCGCGAGGTCGATGTCGTCCGGAGTGAGGAACACGTAGCGACCGAAGCGCTCGACCGTGGGGCGGCCGGCGTACCGGCCGAACGCGTAGGCCAGGAGCGCGCCGATCGTCGATCCGACCACGCCCGCGAGGACCGTGGGCCAATACGACCATGACGTCCGCGTGAGCGGCTCGGGAACCCCCTGCGCCACGCTGAACCCCGCGAGCGGGAGGATCAGCTCCGACGGGATCGGCACGACGATGCTCTCGACGAGCACCGCGACCACCACGCCGACGTACCCGACCGTCGCGTAGAGGGACTCCACCCACGGCAGCACGACGGCGTCGAGCCAGGCGAACACAGCCGTATAGTCGCGGAGTCGCGGGGACCCCGCAGCAAGGCGGGGCCTCGACGGAGGGCCGAGTGGGCACACGCGCACTTCGCACGGCCGCCGAGCTCGCCGCATGGCGTGCGGGCGCGAGGCGGGTCGGCATGGTGCCGACGATGGGCGCGCTGCACGAGGGGCACCTCTCGCTGGTGCGCCGGGCGCTCTCCGAGAACGATGCGGTCGTCGTCAGCATCTTCGTGAACCCCACGCAGTTCGGCCCGCACGAGGACTTCGCCGCCTACCCGCGCACCGAGGTCCGGGACCTCGCGCTGCTCTCGCGGACGGGCGCAGAGACCGCGTTCCTCCCCGCAGTCGCGGAGGTGTATCCGCCTGGCGACGACACGCGCGTCGTCCCCGGCGCGATCGCCGCGCGGCTCGAGGGGGCCGTGCGCCCAGGGCACTTCGCGGGCGTGGCCACCGTCGTGACGAAGCTGCTCGCGATGGCGCGCCCGGACGCCGCCTACTTCGGGCAGAAGGATTTCCAGCAGCTCCGCGTCCTCCAGCGCGTCGCCCGCGACCTCCGCCTCGGCATCCGCATCGTCGGCTGCCCCACCGTGCGTGAGCCCGACGGCCTCGCGCTTTCGTCGCGCAACGCCTATCTGGACCCCGGGGAGCGCCGGCGGGCGGCGGCCCTCTCCCGCGGGCTCTTCGCCGCGCGCGACGCGTGGGCGGATGGCGAGCGCGACCCCGCGCGCCTGCGCGACACGGTCGCCCGCATCGCGGGCGATGCCGGCACGCCGGAGTACGTCTCCGCGGCCGACCCGGTCACGCTCGAGGAACTGGAGCATCGTGCCGAGCGCGCCGTCCTCTCGCTCGCCGTACGCGTGGGCAGGGCCCGGCTCATCGACAACGTGCTGCTCGGCATGGACGTCGCCCAGCTCGCCGGCGCCTAGCCCCTGGGGAGCGCCCCGATCAGCTGCACCATCGCGCGGCAGAGCGGCGCGTCGATCCCGTACCGCTCCGCGTTGCGCACCACCCCGCCGCAGATCGCGTCGATCTCGGTCTCCCGTTTCGCCTGCACGTCCTGGAGCATCGACGAGCGGTTGTCCGCCGTGTTCGCGGCCGCGTCGCGCCAGCGCCGCGCCGCATCCTCGTCGCTGATGGCCACGCCCGCGGCGCGCGCGACCGCCGCCGCCTCGCGCGCGAGG
>VGPA01000290.1 GCA_016875665.1 Chloroflexota bacterium
CGTCGGCGGCGAACGCGCCGCCGTCCCGGTGGAAGCCCGGGATCGCGACGAAGAGCGATCCGGGCGCGGCCTTGCGCGAGTCGTAGACGATCGAGCGGATGTCCGTGTCCGCGGAGCCTTCCGGCAGGGCCAGCCCGCACGCGGCGAGCAGGTGCCCGAGCTTCATCGGAGCGCGCCGCGCAGCCGCAGCGCGCGTGTGTACAGCGGCTGGGCGACGCGGTAGGCCGCGTAGGCGAGCGGGCGCGGGACGGTGTCGTGCGCACCGGCGAAGGCGCGCCGCGTTCCCCCGAAGCCCTTCTTGAACAGGTAGGGGCCGTGCATGGGATCCCGTGTGTCGCCCTCGCTCACCGGAACCCCGCCGAGGTCGTAGCGCCGCCGTCCCGCGCGCTTCGCCGCGACGATGCACTCCCACTGGAGCGAGTACGCCGCGAGGCTCGTCCGCCCCTCCGCGCCGGTCGCGCCGTGCATGTACAGCTCTCGGTCGCCGCAGCGCCAGGTCATCGCCCCGGCGTGCGCGCGTCCTTCCACCTCGGCGAGGCGCAGGGTGGCCAGGCCCGCGTCGACCAGCGTGCGCCACACCCGCTCGTAATAGCGCCACTCGCGGGTGATGAACCCGGCGCGCCGGCCGGTCTCCGCGTACAGGCCGTAGAACGCGCGCAGGTCCGGTTCGCGATGTGCGGTCCGCACCGTGACCCCGCGCCGCGGCGCGGTACGGACGCTCCAGCGGGTGTCCTTGTCGAGGCCCGCGAGCAGCTCCTCCTCCGAGGCGGCGAGGTCGATCTCGAACGTCGCCAACACGGGCTGGATGTCCTCGGAGCGGCGGTATCCGGCGGCCGCGTAGGCCCCGGCGCGCGCCGCGTCGATTTCGGGATCCACTTTGAGGAACACGGCGCCGCGCTCCCGCGCGAGCGCGGCGAGGCGCGCGAGCATCGGCGCGAGCACGTCGTCGTCGCGCGCCACGGGTCCGCGCGGAACGTAGCCGATCGGCCCGAACGGGCTTCCCCGCCAGAGCACGAGCGCGTGCGCGCCGCCCTCACGCAGGTACTCGGCGCGCCAGCCCTGCGCCTCGCGAATCCGTGCCCACGCGGTCGACTGCATCACGTGCCCGCCCGGCGCAAGGGCCGCGCCATCGTCCCAGTCGTCCGGGGCCGTCACGCCGCGCCGCGCGCGAGCCGCGCGCGGCCCGCCACCTTCCACAGCGGGTAGAGCCAACGGGTCACCGGCGTCTCGAGCGCGCCGATCCAGGTGAGCTCCTCACCGCCGAAGCCGCGCTTGAAGTTGGAGACGCCCGCGAGCGCGCCGTCCTCGTCGAGGCCCCACATGTCGTAGCGGCGCACCCCGGCCGCGCGCATCCGCTGCATCGCGCGCCATTTCAGCAGGTAGAACGGCCGGTGCTCGTCGAGCTTGCCGTTCCATCCGCCGAACAGCTCCCAAGCGCGGTCGCCCATGCGCAGCAGCAGGAGCGCGCCGGCATCGACGCTGCCCATGCGGGCCATCATCACGGTGGCCGCGGGACCGAATGACCGCACGAGCGCCTCGAAGTAGGCGCGATCGTGCACGCCGAACCGGCCGCGCTCCCCGACCGCGGTCATCACCGCCAGGAAGCGGTCGAGGTCCTCGGTCTCCTCGGTGAGCACGCCGTCGCGCTCGGCCTTGTGCACGTACTGCCGGGTCTTCTTGCGCATCGCTGTGAGGAGGTCCTCCGGGTCCGCGCTGAGGTCCATGATCAGCGTGCGCCGCGGCTGCACGTAGACCGGGGTGCGGTGCACCCCTTCGCCCGCCAACCGCTCGAGCACCAGCGGGTCCTCGGCCACCTCGGGATCGACGAGCAGGCTCGCGCAGCGCTCGCCGGAGAGCGCGCGGCGGAGGGCGGGCACCGCACCCGCGAGGTCCGCGGGCG
>VGPA01000291.1 GCA_016875665.1 Chloroflexota bacterium
CGCGCGGAAGTCGCCGGCGTGGTGCAGCGCGCACTGGAGCGCCGCCGGGAAACTCCAGTCGAGGCGGCAGCCCTGACCGAAGGTCTTCGTCGCCGTCACGACGTCATCGCTCGCCGCCTCGCGGGCGGCCCGCAGCGCGCCGCGCACCTCGTCGCGCACCTCGGCGGCCGTGGGGAACGGCACGCCCACCTCGGTCGAGCAGACGGTGTGCAGGCACATCGGCCCGACCTTCGGTCGCGGCGTGATCGCGGTCGCCGGCCAGCCGGTGGGGAAGCTGAAGTCGACGCGGCAGACGGCCCCGTACGTCTCGGTGACCTGCTCGGTGCTCGCCCGCAGCCGGTCGCGCCGGGCTTCGTCGCGCCGCTCGCCGCTCGCCTCGGCCCCCGCCGGAAAGGCCGACTCGACCTCGGCCACCGCGGTGTCGAGCGAGGCGCCGCGAAAGATCGAGCGGAGCACGAGCGCGTGCGCGCGGCCGTAGGCCACGGCGCGCATGTTGTTCTGCTCCACGCGCGTGGCGCGCTCGACGACTTCGAGGAGCTCCGGGTCATCCCGGTGCGCGACGACCGCGCCGGCCAGCCGAGCGATGCCGGCAGGCTCGAAGTCGTCGGCGCCGTGCTGGAAGTCGAACCGACCGTCCGGGTGCTCTGCGCGGAACACCCGGTACTTCGCGAGCATCCCCTTCATCGCCTGGTCCGCGTAACCGGCGTAGTCGGCGGCGCCGAAGGTCTCGACGAAGCGCCGGCCGAAGTCCAGCTCGTCGAACCGGCCGCGGTCGACCAGCGACTCGAGCAGGACGAGCCCGGCGTGGCCGTAGTGGGTCTGGTCCCCCGCGCGCTTCCCCGCGTGGTGGTGCGCCTTGGGGTGCTTGTGCGCCGGCACGTTCGTGGCCTCCGACGAGTGGGGCCACACCCCGGATTCGGGCTCCTCGAAGCCGCGGATGCCGTCCGGCCACACCCGCGCGATCTCCCGCAGGTCGTAGGTCCAGTGCACGCCGAGGCAGGCGGCGTCGCCGACGAACTGCCCCCAGATCGCGCCGCGGAGCCGGTCGGCGAGTGACGGTCGAGTCCCCGTCATGGCGTCACCATCACGCCGCCCTTCCAGACGCGGCGGATCGCCCGAAGCGCCGCGATGTCGTGCGACGGGTCGCCGCCGACCTCGATCAGGTCGGCGAACTTCCCGGGCTCGAGGGTGCCGAGGTCTCGTTCCGCGCCGAGGGCGACCGCCGCGTCGCGCGTCGCCGCCACGATCGCATCCATCGGTCGCACGCCCATCTCGGCGACCATCAGCTCGAGCTCGCGCTGGGTCGGATCCCAGGTGTCCGTGCCGGTCGCGAAGCGCACACCCATATCGTGCATTCGCTTCCACGCCCGGGTCCGCTCCGCGCGCAGGCGGCCGATCCAGCGCTTGTCGTCGGAGATCGCGGGGCCCTCGTAGAACGGTCCGTACCAGACCGACATGGTGGGGACCGCGGTGACGCCTCGCTCGATCATCTGGAGGCAGGTCTGCTCGTCGAAGTCGAGATAGCCCCGTTCGTCGATCCAGCCCACGTGCTCGATCGTGTCCGCGCCCGCGGCGACGGCGCGTCGCAGGCCGGTCGAGCCGTTGCAGTGGACGAGGACCCGCCTGCCCAGGCCGTGGGCCTCCTCGGTGGCGGCGGTGAGCTCCGCGACGGTGTACTCGGCGATCGAGCCGGGCGTTCCGTGCCGCGCCGTCCCGTAGATCTTGATCGCGTCGACGCCATCGGCGACGTTGTCGCGCACCGCGCGGCGCAGGCTCGCGGCGTCGTCGGCCACCCGGCCGGCCTTCCGCGCGTGCTCGGGCTGCGACGTGGTGAGCACGCGACCCGCCGCCCAGACCCGTGGACCGGGCATCGTTCCGTCGCGGATCGATGCCCGGT
>VGPA01000292.1 GCA_016875665.1 Chloroflexota bacterium
TGCCGCTGCGCACGTGCTGGGCCAACAGCAGCACGTTGTCGATCGCCACGTCGAGGCGCCCGGACAGGAGGTCGGGCAGCATCGGTCCGCTGCCCTTGTAGCCGATGTAGAGCATGTCGATGCGCTTCTCGCGCTTGAGTAGTTCGCCCGCGAGGTGTTGCTGGGCGCCGGCCGTGCCCCCCGAGTACGAGAGCTTGCCGGGGTTCGCCCTGGCGTGAGCGATGAGCGTATCGAAGCTGTCCACCGGCAACGACGGATGCGTGACCAGGACGTAGGGCGTGGTGAGCACCCAGGCGATCGGCTCGAAGTCCTTCACCGCGTCGAACGCGACGTTCTTGTACAGTAGCTGCACCGTGGAGAGCGTGCCGGTCGCCATCACCAGCGTGTAGCCGTCCGCTGGCGCGCGCGCGACCATCTCGTAACCGACGATGCCCGACTGGCTGGGCCGGTTGTCGACGATCACCTGCTGGCCCAGCCGCCCGGACAGGCGGGTCGCGAGATTGCGGGCGACGTTGTCGGCGGTGCCACCGGCGGGCGCAACGACCACCATGCGGATCGGCTTCGCCGGGTATTGCTGCGCGTGCAGCGGAGCGCATGCGATCGAGACGGCGAATACCGCCAGGGCGGCTGCAATGCCTGCCTTTGTGTTCATCACTCCTCCTCCTTCTCCACTGCGCGCGATGGCGGCCTGCTCCCGCGCAGGCCGCCCACCAGCTCCGCGGCGGCGGCGCGCGCCATGCGGATGTCGGACTGCACGCTCACGAAGCGAAAACCCGCGTCGAACCGCAGCCGCGCCGCGGCCGCGGAGTATACTTGGATGCCCGCGCTCTTGCCCGCGGCCCGCGCGGCTGCTGCGATGCGTGCGATCGCAGCCTCCACCTCACTGGGCAGCGCCAGTTGCTCGGGTGGGAAGCCCAGCGAGATCGACAGGTCGTTGGGCCCGATGAAACAGCCGTCGATGCCCTCGACGGCCACGATCTCGTCGACGTTCGCAAGCCCCCGCGCCGTCTCGATCATCGCCAGCGTGAGCAACGTCGCGGGCGAGCCGCTGAAGTAGTCCGCACCCCCGTAGAGCGCGCCGCGGATGGGGCCCCAGCTTCGCTGACCGTGCGGCGCGTAGCGCACCGAGTGCACCACCGCCTCGGCCTGCGCGCGCGTCTCCACCATGGGGACGACGACACCGTAGGCGCCGAGGTCGAGGACGCGCTGGATGTGCAGGGGCGAGGCGTCCGGCACCCGCACGATCGGCGAGGCGGCGGTGCTGCTCACGGCCTGCAGCATCGCTGCGACGTTGCCGAGGTTGCTCTCGCCATGCTGCAGGTCGACGATCAGGAAGTCGTAGCCGGCGTGACCGAGCGACTCGGCCATCAGCGGGCTCGCCAGCGAGCACATCGTGCCGAGCACGGGAAGGTCCTGCGCGAGGCGACGTTTGACGAGGTTCGGGCGCATCGGCGCTACCCCGCCGCCCGGAGGCCGGGCCGCCCCGCGTAGACTTCGGGGTTGACCGCCGCCGCGCAGCGCTCGCCGCGCAGCACCTGCAGCGCATTGAGGACCGCCATCGTCGCCGTGCGCTCGCCCGCCTCTCTGGTTCCGCCGATGTGGGGCGTGAGCACCACGTCGTCACGCCCGAACAGGGGATGTGCCCCGGGGGGCTCCTGCGCGAAGACGTCGAGGGCGGCTCCCGCGATCACGCCATGCTGCAGCGCCCGCAGCAGCGCCGCCTCGTCCACCAGCGAGCCACGCGCGGTGTTGACCAGGAAGGCCCCACGCTTCATCGCAGCGAACTCGCGCTCGCCGATCATGGGCGTTCCGTTTGCAAGCGCCGGCACGTGCAGCGAGACCAGGTCCGCCTCCTGCAGGACGCGATCGAAGCTCGCGAGCTCC
>VGPA01000293.1 GCA_016875665.1 Chloroflexota bacterium
ATCGACGGGGCCGGGCGAGTCGTCCTGCCGAAGCCGCTCCGTGACCGCTTCCGACTGAAGGCCGGGTCGCGGCTCGAGCTCGAGGTTCGCGCGGACCACGTCGTTCTGACCCCCGTGGTGGAGCGGCCTCCCCTGGTGAAGGAGAAGGGCTGGTGGGTGTACCAGGGGCAGGCGGAGTCGGCGGCCGCGCTGGAGGACGCCGTCCGCGCTCACCGCGAGGACCGACTCCTCGACCTCGGGCGATGAAGGTCGCCTTCGACACCTCCGTGCTGGTTGCCTCGCTCGTTCGGCAGCACCCGCGACACGCGGCGGCGCTCTCGGTCGTGCACCGCGTGCTCCAGGGGCGCGACCACGGCCACGTGGCCGCCCACGGCCTGGCCGAGACCTACGCGGTGCTGACGACCCTACCGCTCTCGCCCCGCATCTCGCCGGAGACCGCCCACCGGCTCGTGACCGCGAACGTCGTCGAGCAGTTCGAGGTCGTCGCGCTCACCGCCCGGGAGTACGCCGTGCTCGTCGCGTCGCTCCCCGAGCGCGGGATCGCCGGCGGAAGCACGTACGATGCGATCCACGCGGCCTGCGCGGCGAAGGCCGGCGTAGAGCGGCTCTTCACGTTCAACGTCAGAGACTTCACCCGCGCGGCGCCCGAGCTCGCCGATCGCATCACCTCGCCCTGACGAGTCCCCCGCTGCCGGCGCTCCACCGGCTGGTCATCGCCTCGCGCGCGGCTACCCTCAGCAGCGCGTGCCGTCCTTGCGCGTGAAGAAGGGGCGGCCCTCTGCGTCCTTCCGGTACGCGAGATCCTCCTCCGGGTACTCGCTGGAGTCGGCGGGATGGCGGTTGCTGATCTCGAGGTAGCGCGCCGGCGCCGACGAGCGGTTCACCAGCTGGTGCCCGTCCTCCTTCCCCGCCGGGAACCCGGCACAGTCGCCCGCGCGGAGCACCTGCTCACCGGCGTCCGTGCGCAGCACCACCTCGCCCTCGACCATGTAGATGAGCTCGTCCTCGAGCCGGTGCCAGTGCCGGAGCGCCGACTCCTTCCCCGGCATCAGCGTCGTCAGGTTGACGCCGACCTTCGTGAGGCCGAGCGCGTCGCCGAGGGCTCGCTTCTCTCGCGGGAGCACCCGCGCGCGGAACGGGTCCGGGTAGTTCGACCCGGTTCGCGGCTCGAGCGTGGACGGGTCCAGGGCGGGGATCCTGAGTCGCATGGGTGGCCTCCCGGAACCTGTACCCGAGCGGCGCGCCTGCGGGCAGCTACACCGCGCAGCCGGCGCAGGCAGGGCAGGCGTGCCGCCACGTCGCTCACATCCCTGTGCCGTGAGCCGGCGACGGCGCAATCCGGTCAGGGCGCGATCGCGATGCCGCCGATGATGAGGTTCCCGGTGAGGACGAGGTTCCCGCTGACGATCGCGCCGGTCCGGAAGCCACCGGTCACGCTGCCGCCGGTCTTGCTGCCGCCGGTCACGATGCCGCCGACCAGGCCACCGGTCACGATGCCGCCGATCAGGCCACCCGTCTTGATGCCGCCGGTCACGATGTTTCCAACCACGCCACCGGTCGGGATGCCGCCGATCACGCCACCGGTCGGAGAGCCGCCGATCACGAGGTTCCCGGTGAGAACGAGGTTCCCCGTGAGGACGAGGTTCCCGCTGAGGACCCCGCCCGTCGTGATGCCGCCGATCACGCCGCCCGTGGGAACGCCGCCGATCACGCCGCCCGTCACGATCCCGCCGATCACGCCGCCCGTGGGAACGCCGCCGATCACCCCACCGGTCGGGGCCCCGCCCGTCGAGGCGCCGCCGGTGACGACGCCACCGGTGACGACGCCACCGGTGACGACGCCACCGGTGACTCCGCCGCCGTCACCCCCGCTGGCGCCGCC
>VGPA01000294.1 GCA_016875665.1 Chloroflexota bacterium
TCGCCATCGGCCCCGGCCTCGCCGCGGGAGACCGCACGATCGACCTGGCCGGCCGCGTCGTCGCGCCGGGCTTCGTCGAGACGCACGTCCACCTCGACAAGGCGGGCATCCTCGAGCGCTGCGTGTCGGAGCGCGGGACGCTCGAGGAGGCGATCGGCCTCGCCGCGGCAGCCAAGAAGGGCTTCACGACTGAGGACGTGCACACGCGCGCCGCGGCCACGCTCGAGAGGCTGATCTCGCACGGCACGATGCACGTGCGCACCCATCTCGAGGTCGACCCGAGCGTCGGGCTGCGCAGCCTCGAGGGGGTGATGCCGCTCGTCGAGGAGTACCGCTGGGCGGTGGACCTGCACGTGTGCGTGTTCCCGCAGGACGGTCTGCTCAACAATCCCGGAACCGATGAGCTGATGGTCGCGGCGCTCCGGCGCGGATGCCGCGCGGTCGGCGCCGCGCCGTACACCGACAGCGACCCGCACGGCCAGATCGATCGGGTCTTCGCCATGGCGCGGGAGTTCGACGTGGACGTCGACATGCACCTCGACTTCGGCGCGAGCCCCGAGCGCCTGGACATCGAGTACGTGTGCGAGCAGACGACCAAGCACGGCTGGGGCGGCCGAGTGACCGTCGGCCACATCACGAAGCTCTCGTTCCTGGAGCCGGACGCGCTCAACCGGATCGCCCGCAGGCTGGCCGACTCGGGGGTCGCGGTGACGGTGCTGCCGTCGACGGACCTCTACCTGATGGGCCGCGAGCACACGCGCGGCGTGCCGCGGGGCGTGACGCCGATCCACCGGATGCTCCCCGCCGGGGTTCGCTGCTCGCTGTCGAGCAACAACATCCTGAACCCGTTCACCCCGTTCGGCGACGGCTCGCAGCTGCGCATGGCGAACCTCTACGCGAACATCTGCCAGGCCGGAAGTCCGGAGGACGTCGCGGCGTGCTTCAGCATGGTCACCAGCGAGCCCGCGGCGATGCTGCGCCTGCGCGGCTACGGCGTCGCCGTCGGCAACGCGGCGGACCTCACCGTTCTCGACGCCCGCACCACGGTCGACGCCGTGCGGCAGCTCGCGCCGGTGCTCTACGCCTTCAAGCGCGGACGGCAGACGGTCACGCGGGCGGCGGTCCAGCTGCATCACCCGTGACGGGGAACGGCCCGGCCGACGATCCGCTCGGCGCCTTCTGCCGCCACGATCCGGTGCGGCGCGACCCGACGCGACCCGGTCCGCTGTCGGGCCTGACCTTCGGCGCCAAGGACAGCTTCGACGTCGCGGGTGTGCCCACCTGCTTCGGCAGTCCGGACTGGCTGGGCACCCATCCCGTTCCGACGCGAACCGCGCCCGCGGTCCAGGCGCTGCTGGACGCCGGCGCCCGCCTGGTCGGAAAGACGCAGTGCGATGAGCTGACCTACAGCCTGAACGGCGAGAACGCGCACTACGGGACGCCGATCAACCCGCGGGCGCCGGGCCGGATCCCGGGCGGCTCGTCGAGCGGGTCGGCCGCGGCGGTCGCCGGGGGGCTGTGCGACTTCACGCTCGGCAGCGACACCGGCGGGTCGGTGCGTCTCCCCGCGAGCTACTGCGGCGTCTGGGGGATGCGCCCCACCCACGGGCGGATCGCGCTCGAGGGAGCCTGTCCCCTCGCGCCGAGCTTCGACACAGCCGGGTGGTTCGCGGGCACACCCGAGCTGCTCGAGCGCGTCGGACGCGTCCTGCTCGGCGACTCGACCGAGCCGGTGCGCCCGCTGCGGCTCCTCATCGCACGGGACGCGTTCGACCTCCTCTCGCCCCCTGTCGCGGCGGCGCTGGAGCCGGCCGTGCGCCGTGCGGCCGAGTCCGTGGGCACGGCGGCGGACGTGCGCCTCGCGCCCGAGGGCCTTGC
>VGPA01000295.1 GCA_016875665.1 Chloroflexota bacterium
GGCGGCGGCGCCGGAGGTCAGGGCGATGGTGATGCCCCCGACGATCCCCGGTCCGGAAAGCGTCGCCAACCCGGCGAGCCCCGCGCCCAGGTTCGCGATGACCGAGTAGACGACGAGCCGGCGCAGGTCGGGCGCCCCCATCGCGAGCGCGGCGCCGCCGATCGCGGAGAGCAGCCCGATCCCGAGCAGCAGGTCCTGGACCTTCGTCACCTGGACGATCGCCGGCAGCAGGCCCGATAGCACGAGGATCTGCACGAACGCGATGAACGTCACCGGGCCGAGCACCCCGAAGTACAGGGCGAGCGCGGGGGCCGGCGCCTCCGCCGCGAGCAGTGCGGCGTGCGTGTGGAACGGGATCGCCGCGAGCATCAGCGCGAACGCGACGAACAGGATCACCACGAGCAGCACGAACGTCGAGGCCGGCTGGTCGTGCGGCAGGCTCGCCGCGAGGGCGATGGCCGAGAGGGCGAGGCAGCCGCCCAGGGTCACGAAGGAGAAGTGCCGCGACGCGGCCTCCACGCTGCGGTTCTCCGTGACGTGGAACGTGAACGAGCCGACCGGGACGAGCAAGCCGAGGATGAGCGCGCCGCAAATGGCGAGCGGGCTCTCGAGCATCAGCACCGCGATCGTGAGGGCCGCGACCGCCAGGGCGCTGGGGAAGAAGTTGTACGCGGGCTCGTCGATCCACACGTGGAGGACGAGCAGCAGCGTGATGGCGGTGAGCAGCAGGGCGGCGACGCGGGCGAGCCCGCCGAAGCGCAGGTCGAGATCGAGCACGGAGGCGGTGGGCTCCTCGGGCGCCAGCGCGAGCATCACGAGCGCGGCGATGAGGGCGGCGACGGTGAGCGGGCCGACGAGCACGAGCCGCTTGCGCAGCGGGAACGCGGCGAACGCCGCGGCCGCCAGCACGACGATGACGGCGACGGGCGTCATCGGTCGCGCACCGCGCGCTCGTTCACGATGAGGAACGCCCCCGCGAGGGCGACGATGACCTGGAGCCAGGCGGCGAACAGCGAGAGCGAGAGGTGCGGGCCTTCCGAGAGGCGCAGGAGCAGCTGCACGCCGGTGGTCATGAGCAGGGCGCCAAGCGTCCCGCGGACGGCGCCTTGGGCCGTGAGCATGATGGCGACGCCGGAGGAGAGCAGCCAGAAGGACGCGACCTCGATGACGGCGCCGGTCTGCCCCTCGCCGAAGAGCGTCGGCGCCGCGCCGGTCGGGGCCGTGGTGCGGAATGCGGCGTACGCGGCGCTCGTCGCGGCCGCGGCGACGATCGTCGCCACCCAGAGGCGCCAGCCCGGGTCCTCGCCGTACTCGTCGTCGCGAGCGGCGATGTAAAGGATGGCCGCGGCGGCGAGCCCCGCGCAGGCGGCCACCGCGATCAGCGCGGGCGAGGTGTCGCGCGACCCGATCAGGTCGGCGGCGAGGGCGACGAGGAAGAACGAGCCCGCCATGCGGCGGAGCCTCGCGGCGCTGTTCGCGGCGAGGACCGTGACGGCGATGAACCCGAGCTCGAGCACTCAGCGCACCGCCCAGATGAGGATCGCCGCGATGAGGAGGGTCGCGAGCCAGACGCCGGCGCGCCGCTCGAGGAACGCGAGCACCCCCGCGGCGTGCGTCGCGGTCCACTCGATCGCGAGATACGCCTGGCCGCCGGCGGGGAAGGGGTCGGCGAGGGTGACGATCGTCGTGAGCCCGCGGCCGAGGGCATCGAGTGCGGGCAGGGTGGTGCGGAGCGCGCGCGCGCCCGCGACGAGAAGCGTCGCGACCGCCGCGATCAGCGGGACCGCGAGGGGCGCGCTCGCGGCCTCCGCCGGCAGGGGCCGGCCGAGGCTCGCGGTCGTCGCCCACGCCAGGGCCGGCCCGAG
>VGPA01000296.1 GCA_016875665.1 Chloroflexota bacterium
GGGCGTGGCGAGGGGGCCGTAGCGTCATCTCCGTCGAGACCAAGCGGAGGCCGGGAGTGGAGGACAGAGCGTGAAGTCGACCGGACGTTCGAGTGGGCTGTCCCGGCGGGCGCTTCTCGGACGCGCGCTGGCGCTCGGCTCCGGGGCGTCGCTCGCAGATGCCCTCGGGCCGGCAGGGTTCTTGAGCACAGCGCCGGCGCACGCGGCCGAGACGCCGCCTGTCGTCTCTCCGGGCAATCCCCTCCGGCAGGCGCCGGAGCGCGGGTGGGAGCAGATCTACCGCGACCAGTTCCGCGAGGACTCGTCCTTCGTCTTCACATGCGCCCCGAACGACACGCACAACTGCCTGCTCCGCGCGCACGTGAAGAACGGCGTCGTCGTCCGCATCAGCCCGTCGTACGGCTACGGGAAGGCGACCGACCTGTACGGCAACACGGCCTCCCATCGGTGGGACCCGCGGATCTGCCAGAAGGGCCTGATCCTCAGCCGCCGCTTCTACAGCGAACGGCGGGTGAAGGCACCGATGATCCGCGCCGGGTTCAAGAAGTGGGCCGACGACGGCTTCCCGCGCAAAGAGGACGGGACGCCGACGATGGACACGACCCTCCGCGGGACGGACGACTGGGTGCGCATCTCCTGGGACGAGGCGACGCGGATCGCAGCGGCCACGATCGCCGACGTCGCCCGGGCCTTCAACGGCGAGGAGGGAGCCGCGAAGCTTCTCGAGCAGGGCTACGACCCCGACATGGTCGAGGCGATGCACGGCGCCGGCGTGCAGGCGATCAAGATGCGCGGCGGCATGCCGCTCCTCGGCATCGGGCGGATCTTCGGCTTCTACCGGTTCGCCAACATGCTGGCCCTGCTCGATCGGAAGCTCCGGCCGGACGTGCCGGAGGAGGAGATCCTCGGCAGCCGCGCCTTCGACAACTACGCGTGGCACACCGACCTGCCGCCCGGCCATCCGATGGTGACCGGGAGCCAGACGGTCGACTTCGACCTCTTCGCCGCCGAGCACTCGAAGCTGCTCGTGATCATCGGGATGAACTGGATCTGCACGAAGATGCCCGACGGTCACTGGATCGGCGACGCGCGCCTCAAGGGCACCAAGGTCGTCGTCATCAGCGCCGACTACATGCCGACCGCGAACAAGGCCGACGAGATCGTGATCCTCCGGCCGGGCACCGACACCGCCTTCCTGCTCGGAGTCGCGCGCGAGCTGATCGCCAAGGGGCTGTACGACCGGAAGGCCGTGATCGAGCGCACCGACCTCCCGTTCCTCGTCCGCCTCGACACCGGCGAGCGCCTCGACGCGCGCGACGTCTTCCCCGGGTACGCCCTACGGGCGCTCGAGAACGGCGTCGTCCTCAAGCCGGACGCGGAGATCAAGTCGACCCCGCCGGCCCCGCCGTTCACGGTCGACAAGCAGATCGTGCCGACCGAGCTCCGCGAGGAGTGGGGCGACTTCGTCTACTGGGACCGGGGCGCCGACGCGCCGAAGGCCGTCAGCCGCGACGAGGTCGGCGGCCGCTTCGACGGCGACCCGGCGCTCCTCGGCACGTTCGAGGTGAAGCTCGCGAACGGCGACACGGTCACGTGCCGGTCCGCGTTCGACCTGCTGAAGCAGTATCTCGACGAGACGTTCGATCTCGAGACGACGGCGAAGATCTGCCGGACGGCGCCGACCGCGATCACCTCGCTCGCCGGGCAGCTCGCCGAGAACAAGGGCACGGCGCTCCTCGCCGCCGGCATGGGCCCGAACCACTACTTCAACAACGACCTCTTCGGGCGTGTGCACTTCCTCGTCGCGGCGCTCACCGACAACATCGGCCATCTCGGGGGCAACGTCGGCTCGT
>VGPA01000297.1 GCA_016875665.1 Chloroflexota bacterium
GACCGTTCTGCCGGTGATCGCGAAGCTCGAGCACCTGCCCGGCCACGTGGCCGCCGCGCTCGCCGTCGAGGCGGCCGGCGCGGACGCGGTGGCAACGGGCGGACCTCCGCCCGCGATGCGCGTCGACGTCGCGCGCGCGGAGGCGTTCGCGGGAGTCCTGTCCGGCCCCGCGATCCTGCCGCTCGCCCTTCGCCGGACGCACGACGTCGCGCAGGCGGTGCGCATCCCGGTCATCGGCGGCGGCGGCGTGACGAGCGCCGCCGAGGCGATCGAGTTCCTGATGGCAGGGGCGTCGGCGGTACAGGTCGGGAGCGCGGCCCTCACCGACCCGCGCGCGCCGCTGGCGATCGTCGAAGGGCTCGCGGCATTCGTGCGTGAGCGGATGCTCGAATCGATCCGTGACGTGATCGGGGTGGCGCTCCCGCCGCGCGATGACGACGACGAGGTCCCCGTACACTCGCGCCCACGATGAACACGATGCCCCTCGTCCTGCGCCTCACCCCGGACCGCGCGCTCTGGCGCGCCGCGGCGGTGGTCCTCGGATCGCTGTTCATCGCGTTGTGCGCGCAGATCGCCGTGCCGTTGCCCTTCACGCCGGTCCCGGTGACGGGGCAGACGTTCGCGATCCTTCTGGTGGGCGCGGCGTTCGGCTCCCGGCTCGGTGCGGCCACGGTGCTCGCCTACATCGTCGAGGGGTCGGCCGGCCTTGCGGTGTGGGCGCCCGGCGCGACGCAGGGCTTCGCCCGCCTCGCCGGACCGACCGGCGGGTACATCGCCGGCTTCCTGTTCGCGGCCTACGCCGTCGGCTGGCTGGTCGAGCGTGGCTGGGGGCGGCGGATCGTGACCCTCGCCGCGGCGATGCTCGTCGGCGAGGTGATCGTCTACGCGATCGGCCTGCCGCGCCTCGCCGCCTTCGTGCCCGCCGAGCGCGTCCTTGACGCCGGCCTGATCCCGTTCGTCGTCGGCGACCTCTACAAGATGGCGCTCGCAACGCTGGCTGTGTCGGGGGTCTCGCGCATCGTCCCGCGTTAGCTCGGTCGTCGGCTGACCGCGTTCACGGCCGTTGTCGGCGGAGTGGTCTCGGCTCGAAAGCTCAAGTGGGCGGCTCTTCAAGAGCCGCCCACTTTCAACTCTCGCTCGACCACCACAGCCAGGCGGCTCGCTAGGGGATCAGCGCAGCCACAACAGGTCCCCGAAGAAGAAGTCGCCGCCCTGGCGGACCGCGTTGATCTGCTTGGTCGCGAGGTCGATCACGAAGAAGCCGCCGGTCGCCACCCAGGCGATCCTCGTCGAGTCGGGAGACCAGGCCGGAGTGACGTCGTCGCCGGTCTGGCCGACGCTCCGCAGATTGCTTCCGTCCGCGCCCGTGAGAAACAGGTCCGATGGGACGCCGAGGTGGGCACGGGGCCCGCCGCCCGCGACGCGGGCGACGGTGTGGCCGGCGGCGGAGAAGGCGATGCTCTGCCCGTTCGGCGCGAAGCGCGGCGTCTGCAGGTACCAGAACGAGTCCCGGCCTTTGAGGAACGGTTTCTGATTCGCGCCGTCCGCGCCCGCGGTCCACAGCCCGTCGCCGAGGCCGTCGGTCACGTGCACGTAGACGATCGAACGGCCGTCGGGCGAGAGCGCGGGGTCCGCGCCGTCCTTGATGATCGTCTTGCGCTCGCCCGTGCGAAGGTCGATGCGCTGGATCTGGTCGTCGTTGCCCACGAACGCGCCGTTGCGCACCAGCGCGGCGCGGCGGTGGACGAACAGGATGTTCCCCGTCGGGTCGAACCGCGGGGTGGCGTAGAAGACCGTGTCCGCCTCGTGCTCGACGATCGGCTTGAGGCCCGTGCCGTCGAGGCCGACGAAG
>VGPA01000298.1 GCA_016875665.1 Chloroflexota bacterium
TCACGGCGAGCAGCATCGTGCGCCATCGCGGCCGGACGTTCCTCTACTACATCGGTTGGAGCCTCGGCGTCACCGTGCCGTTCTACGTCTCGATCGGCTGCGCGGTGAGCCGGGACGGAGGGGCGACGTTCCGCAGGGCGTCGCCCGCGCCCGTGCTCGGCCGCTCGAGCGCCGACCCGATCTTCACCACCTCGCCGTGGGTGCTCGTAGAGGGCGGCCGGTTCCGCATGTGGTACACGACGTGCGTCGAGTGGCGCATGGCCGGCGGCAAGCCGCACCACCGCTACCGCATCGCCTACGCGGAGTCGGCGGACGGCATCGCGTGGAAGCCCGCGGAGCGGATCGCGATCGACTTCGCCGACGAGAGCGAGTACGCGCTCTCCCGGCCGTGCGTGGTGAAGGACGGGGGCCGCTACCGGATGTGGTTCTCGTACCGCGGCGACCGGTACCGGATCGGCCACGCCGAATCGCGCGACGGCCTGCGGTGGAAGCGCACGCCGGGTCCAGCGCTCGACGTCTCGGCGACGGGGTGGGATGCGGAGATGGTGGAGTACCCGTTCGTGTTCGAGGACGGCAAGCGCCGGCACATGCTCTACAACGGCAACGGCTACGGGACGACCGGCGCGGGACTTGCCTCCTGGGTGGCGGCGTGAGCGCCACGGCGGGCGACGGCGGCGACACTTACCCGCCCGCGGCCGAGGCGATCGCGAGGAGCAGCAGGAGCAGCGCGAAGCCGCCGCCGGACGAGCGCTTCGCCGCGGGCGCGGCCCGCGACGCCGCCGCTTCCGGGACGGGCGGCAGCGGCGCCGCGGCCGGCGTATATGCAGCGGGTGGCGACGAAGGTGCCGGCGCGCCGGCTGGTGCGAAAGCACCCCCGCCGCCGGTCGCCATCGCGGCCAGCGGCGCGACGGTCTCCGCGATGAGCGCAGACAGCTCGCGCTCCGCCGTCGAGTACGTTCCCCCGAGGCGGCCCTGCACGAAGATGCCGCGCACCGAGCCGCGCAGCACGATCGGCGCGACGAGCATGTCGGACGCGCCGCCGGACCAGGGTGGCGCCTCGTCGCCCTTGAAGTGCGCGGACTCGACGCGCTGCCCGAGCGCGACGCGCACGAGCGTCTGGTCCGCGTCCATGCGCATGCGTGCGGGCGTGCCGAGGTAGCCCCGGCCCGCCGCGCAGCGCAGGTACCCCTCGCCGTCCACGAGCCGGATCGCCGAGAGATCCACGCCGAGGCCGTCGCGCACGACGCTCGCGGAGCGCTCGAGCGCGGCCTCGCGGTCCTCGGTGTACGCGGCGCTGCGCGCGACCTCGTACAGGACGATCGCGTGCGCGCGGTCGACCTCGGCCCGCTGCGCGCGGGCCTCCCACTCGTCGCTGCGCCGCGTATCGGCGCTGGGACGCAGCTCCTGCCCGAGGAGGTCCGCGAGCGCGGACATCGGGCCCGCATCGGAGCGCAGGAAGGGCTCAGCCGAGCGGAAGGCGACGACCACCGTGCCCGTGTCGTTCGCGCGCACCGGCGCCGCGAGCGCGGCGATGGCACTGCGCCCGTCGGCGAGCGGCACCGAGAGGTCTGGGCGGTGCTGGATCGACTGCATCTGGAGCGCGGTGCCGGCGAGCATCCCCGCGGGCCCGTCGAGCCAGCGCCCGTCCACGCCCCACGAGGCGAGGGGAGTGAGCTCGTGGCCGTTGGTCGTCGCGAGCGCGAGGGCGTCCGCTTGAAGCAGGCGCGCGAGCGACGGGAGGCGCTGCGCGATCGTGGCCGGATCGCTCACCGCAGCACCGCCCGCACGTCTCCCGCCGCGCGGTGGACCGCGCTGTAGATGTCGGCATCCGCGGCCGCG
>VGPA01000299.1 GCA_016875665.1 Chloroflexota bacterium
TCCTCGAGGAGCTGCGGTCGCGCCGCGCGCTCGGGCGCGAGACGCGGGCGCAGCTCGCCGCCGAGGCCTTCGCGCTCACCGCGGCGTACGACGCCGCCATCGCCTCGCGGCTCTCGTCGGAGGCCGGCGCCACGTTCCCCGACGACCTCTCGCTCTCGCTGCACAAGGTGCGCGACCTGCGCTACGGCGAGAATCCCCACCAGCAGGGCGCGTTCTACGCCCTGCGCGGCGAAGTCGGCGCCGCCACGTCCATGGAGCAGCTCCAGGGCAAGGCGGCGTCCTTCAACAACATGCTCGACCTCATGGCGGCGTGGCGGATCGTCGCGGATTTCGCCCAGCCGACCGTCGCCATCGTGAAGCACCAGAACCCGTGCGGCATCGCGTCGGACCCCAACGTGCTGTCGGCCTACCGCTCGGCCTTCCAGGCCGACGCCGTCTCCGCGTTCGGCGGCATCGTGGGCGTGAACCGCATCGTCACCCGCGCCCTGGCCGAAGCGATGAAGGACACCTTCTACGAATCGATCATCGCCTCGGCCTACGAGCCGGAAGCGCTCGCGCTCCTGAAGGAGCGCAGGTCGCTCGAGGTGATCGCGGTCTCGGCCACGGTCCAGCCCGGTCCGCGCGCCCCGCGCTCCGGGATGCTCGACTTCAAGCGTGTGCCGGGCGGCTTCCTCGTGCAGACGCCCGACGAGGCGATCGCGGAGGAGAACTTCAAGGTCGTCACCGACCGACACCCCACGCTCGAGGAGCTGAGCGACCTCGTCTTCGCGTGGCGCTGCGTGCGGCACGTGACCTCGAACGCGATCGTGCTCGCGAAAGGCCTCTCCACCGTCGGCTTGGGCCCGGGCCAGCTCTCACGGGTGGTCGCGGTCGAGGTGGCGGTGCGCAAAGCGGGGGAGAGCGCCCGTCTCGCGGTGATGGCGTCGGACGCGTACTTCCCGTTCCCGGACGGCATCGAGGTCGCCGCTCGCGCGGGGGTCACGGCGATCATTCAGCCGGGCGGCTCGATCCGCGATGAGATGATGATCGAGACCGCGAACCGCCATCGCATGGCGATGCTGTTCACCGGCCGGCGCCACTTCCGGCACTAGCGAGAGGTCAGGCGAGCTCGAGGTAGCGGAAGGCCTCCGAGCGGGCGAAGCCCCAGCGGGTCGCGAAGCGCGCGAAGTTGTTCATCCGCGCGCGCATCTCGTCCGGACGGGGGATCTGGCTCGTGTGCGAGAGGATCGCGCGTACCTTGGTTTCGAGCGTGCCGGTGATGTCGAACCAGGTGTTCGGGTCGTTCGTGCCCCACATGTACACGTGGTGGACCCGGTGGTGCGTGAGCCCCTTGATCAGCTGCTCGGGGAAGAACAGGTGGTCGCGCGCGGCGATCACGCCGTCCAGGCCGGCCCAGCCGAGATTGCGGTGGTCGGGATGCGTCTGGTACTCGCGCCAAGGATCGGGGCAGAACACGGCGTCCGGCTTAGCCTCGCGGATCGCGCGACACACGTCGCCGCGGAGCTTCATGTCGTGCGCCTCGGTCTCGCCGTCCTGGTACCGGAGGAAGACGAACTCTCTTGCTCCCACGACGCGGCCCGCGGCGCGCTGCTCGTCCTCGCGGATCCGGGCGAGCCGCCGCGAGGTCATCCTGGGGTCGTGCGTGCCCTTCTGTCCGCTCGTGGCGACGCAGTAGGTGATGTGCGCGCCCTTCGCGGCGAGGAGCGCCATGGTTCCCGACGCGCCGAAGTCGATGTCGTCGGGGTGCGCCGCGATCGCCATCACCCGCCTGGGCACCTCGAAGTCGTGCAGGCCCACCTATCCCTCCACCTTCGCTGCGTCGGCCGAGAGTATCCGC
>VGPA01000300.1 GCA_016875665.1 Chloroflexota bacterium
TCGCAGGGCATCGCGCGCGGCTGCGGCGTGCCGCTCGTCGCGGTCGCGACGCTCGACGTGCTCGCCTTCCCGCACCGCGGCCGCCCGGTGTGCGCCGCGCTGCGCGCCGGACGGCAGGACTTCTATCACGCCTTCTACGGAGTCGAGGGCCGGCGCGCTGCCTCGGGCTTTGCCCTCGGGGCTCTGAGTGACTTCTGCCGTGATGACGGGACCGTGTTCGTTGGCGATTTCTCGACCGAGGACGAGGCGATGCTCACCGCTCGCGGCGTCGCACTCGCACCACGTTCGGCGCGGATGCGGCGCGCGGGGGTGCTCGCCGAGCTGGCTTGGAACCTTGAGCCCCCCCGTGGGCCGGTCGAGCCGATCTACGTTCGCCAGCCCGCGATCGGCGGCCGCAGGTGATGTCCGTGCCGGTCTTCGTCATCGACGACATGACCCTCGACGACATCGCGGAAGTGCAGGAGGTCGAGCAGGCGTCCTTCACGGCGCCCTGGCCCGCGAACGCCTTCCGCCACGAGCTCCTGCAGAACAAGAACGCGCGCTACATCGTGGCCCGCGATCGCGGGCGGATCGTCGGCTACGCGGGCCTCTGGAACGCCGTCGGCGAAGCCCACATCACGACGTTCGCCGTGCATCCCGACGCGCGCCGGCGCGGCGTCGGACGACGGCTCCTCCTGCGGATCTTCGAGCTCACGGAGGCCATCGCGAAAGAGATCGGAACGAGCGTCGCGCTGACGCTCGAGGTGCGCATCTCGAATCTCGCGGCGCAGAGGCTCTACGAGCACTTCGGCTTCCGCCGCGCCGGGATCCGGCGCCGGTATTACTCCGACAACGAGGAGGATGCGTTGATCATGTGGACCGACACCATCGACGACCCCGCCCTGCGCGCGCGCGTGGCGAAGATCCGCGACAAGAGCGACGAATGACGAGCGGGCAGGCGGCGCTCGCGACGAGCAGACGGTGAGAATCCTGGGGATCGAGACCTCGTGCGACGAGACCGCGATCGCCGTAGTCGAGGATGGGCGGAAGATCCTCGCGAACGTCGTGGCCTCGCAGGCGGCGCACGCGCACACGGGAGGCATCGTGCCCGAGGTCGCCGCGCGCGAGCATCTGCGCGCGATCGATCCGGTGTGCGAGCAGGCCCTGAAGGACGCGGGCATGGGGCTCGCGGACGTCGACACGATCGCCGCCACCGTCGGCCCCGGGCTCCTCGGATGCCTCCTGGTTGGCGCGAGCTACGGTCGCGGCCTCGCGCTCTCGTCCGGAAAGCCGTTCATCGGCGTGAACCATCTCGAGGGGCACGTGTACGCGAGCTGGCTCCTGGAGGGCACGCAGGATCACCCCGAGCCGCTCCTTCCGGCGATCGTGCTCGTCGTCTCGGGCGCGCACAGCGACCTGGTGCTCATGGACGCGGAGCGCCGCTTCCGCCTCCTCGGCCGGACGATCGACGACGCCGCGGGCGAGGCGTTCGACAAGGTCGCCCGCCTGCTCGGGCTCGGCTTTCCCGGAGGCCCCGTGGTGGAGCGTGCGGCCAAGGAAGGCGACGCGACCCGCTTCCGGCTGCCGCGGGTGGCGCTCGCCGACCGGTACGACCTCTCCTTCAGCGGCCTGAAGACCGCCGTGCTGCACCTGGTGCGTGACCTCGAGGGCAAGGGCCCGCTTCCCGTGAACGACATCGCGGCCTCGTTCCAGAAGGCGATCTGCGACGCGCTGGCCGAGAAGACCGCGCGCGCCGCCGCGGAGCACTCGGTGCGCTCCGTGCTGCTGGGCGGCGGCGTCGCGGCGAACCAGGCGCTCCGGGCGGAGATCGAGCGGCGCGTCGGGCACCCGC
>VGPA01000301.1 GCA_016875665.1 Chloroflexota bacterium
CGGACTAGGGGGATTCGGGCAAACCCTCGCTCTCGACCACCAGCAGGACGCCGTCGCGCAGGCGCACGCGTGCCGGGACGGCGATCACCTCGTTGCTCACGCCGCGCGAAGCGCCCTCGCGCAGCGCGCCGTCCGCGAGCGGGAAGCGCAGGCCCTCGGTCGTGATGCCGGCCGCACGGCCGAGCGGGAGAAGGCTGACGACCGCGCCGCGTCCCGCCTCGATCCGGAGCTCGTTCGGCCCGCGCAGCGGGCGCACGGTCGTGGCGCCCTGGACCGCGCGCAGTTCGACGCCCGCCCAGCGCCCATCCGCGAGCAGGAGCGAGTTCGCGAGCGTGTAGTCGATCCGGCCGCCGAACGCGCCGAGCACCGTGATACGCCGCGCGCCGAGCTCCACCGCGCGCGCGAGCGCGAGCTCCAGGTCCGACTCGTCCTTGTCGGTCGGGTGGCGCTCGATCCGCGCCCCGCGCGCCGCGAGCCCGGCGAGCGTGGCTTCGTCGAGGGAGTCCATGTCGCCGACGACCACGGCGGGCGCGACGCCCCAACGCATCAGATGCAGGGCGCCGCCGTCGGCGGCGACCGCGAGGTCGGCGCGCAGAGCCAGCGCCGCGTCGCGCTCGTCGACGATGCCGTGCGCGGCCACAACCGCATTCATGCTGCGAACCGCCCAGGCCTGATCAAGAACAGCTTCGCTGTTCGGCTCCGCCTCGACTTCGCTCCTCGGGGCGGAGCCCCTCGTTGCTCAGGCCTGCTTCGCATCATGCTGCGAACCGCCCATCCCAGATTCGAAGCCATCCGCCCATCACTCCGGCGCCGAGTATGGCCGCCCCGGCGGCGAGCGCGAGGAAGGCAAAGACGGCGTCGCCCGCGGTGAGCGGCGACTCGCGGAGCGAGGTCCGGCGCCGCGCCGCTCCGAACCCCCGCGCGTCCATGGCGATCGCGATCTGCGAGGCACGGCGGATCGCGACCGCGAACAGCAGCGGCAGCGAGACGACCGCGCGCCTCGCCCGCGCGAGCAGGGACGTGCCCGGCTCGATGCCGCGCACCCGCAGCGCGAGCGCGGCCTGCTCGTACTCCTGCGCGAAGAAGGGGAGGAACCGGTACGCCGCGAGGAACGGGTAGGCGATCCGCCACGGCACGCGCGCGTGGGCCACGAGGCTCGCGACCAGGCGCGAGGGGTCGGTGGTCAGCACGAACACGACGGACAGCGCGCCGATCGCAAGCCCTCGCAGCGCGATCGCGATGCCGAACGCGAGCCCGTCGACTCCCGGCCGCGCGAAGAGCGCGTTCGTCCACACGAAGCCCAAGCCGACGAGCACGAGGGGCGCGAGCGCCCGCGCGAGGGCGGAGGGCGGGACACCGCCCAGCACGATGCCCGCCGTGCACGCGAGCGTGAGGTGGAGCAGCGGCGTCACCGGGTCGATGACCAGGAGCAGCGACAGCGTGAGGGCGAGCGCCGCCGCGAGCTTCACCGTGGGATCGCGGCGGCCGAGCGGGCTCGTCATGCGGCGAGCGCCCGTGCCTCACGCAGCCCGATCAGCGCGGGAACCGCCGGGTTCGCGAGCCGTGCCAGACGGAATGCCTCCGCGACGGGCGGTCGCGCGAGCGCGCAGCGCTCCAGGAGCGCGTCGTCCGCGAGGAGGACCGCGGGCGTGCCGTCGAACACGACCCGCCCGTCGGCGAGCGCGACGACGCGGTCGGCATGGTCGGCGACGAGCGCGAGGTCGTGCGTGATCATCACGGCCGCGCCGCCGCGCT
>VGPA01000302.1 GCA_016875665.1 Chloroflexota bacterium
CCGCCGGAGGCGCTCCGTCGGGGCGTGGGGCTCGGGGCCGCGGCCAGCTTCCTCGCGTTCCTGCGCGCGATCGACGGGCTCACGCCGATCACGCTCGGGCTCGTGGTGGTCGCGTTCGCGGCGGCGGAATACGTGGCCGGCGGCCGGCGCGTAGGCTCACGGCGATGACCGTACCCATGAAGGACCGGCTCGCCGCGGCGGTCGAAGCGCGGACCGCGCTGCTCGACGATCTCGCGCTGCGCATCCATGCGCACCCCGAGCTCGCGTTCGAAGAGCGCTATGCGAGCGGGGCGCTGGTGGCTGCGCTGCGCTCCGAGGGCGTGGACGTCTCGACCGGCACCGCGGGCATGGAGACGGCATTCCTGGCCGAGGCCGGCACCGCCGGCGCGGTCGTCGCCCTGTTCGCGGAGTACGACGCGCTGCCGGGGGTCGGCCACGCCTGCGGGCACAACCTCATGGGCACCGCCTCGCTCGGGGCCTTTCTCGCGCTCCGCGACGTGCTCGCGCCGGGGTCGGGGCGCGTTCGCCTGCTCGGCTCGCCCGCCGAGGAGCGGGGGAACGGCAAGTTCGCCCTGATCAAGGCGGGCCTCCTGAACGACGTGGACGCGGCGATGATGTTCCACGCCGGCGACCGGGACGAGAGCGATCCGCTCATGCTCGCGTTCGTCACGCTCGACGTCCGCTTTCACGGCGTCGCCGCGCACGCCGCGGCACGGCCGCACGAAGGCGTGAATGCGCTCGACGCGCTGCTGCTGGCGTGGAGCGGCATCTCGGCGCTGCGCCAGGTCATCCGGAGCGAGGCGCGGATTCACGGGATCATCACCGAGGGCGGGGTCGCCCCGAACATCATTCCCGAGCGCAGCGCGGCGCGGTTCATGATCCGCTCGGCCGACAACGCCTACCTCGAGGAGCTGTGCCGCCGCGTGATGGCATGCTTCGAAGGGGCGGCGCTCGCGACCGGCTGCCGGCTGGAGTACGAGTTCAGCGAGGTGTGCGAGATGGTGAGCACCAACCATCCGCTCGCCGACGCATTCACCGCCAACGCCCACGCGCTCGGGCGGACGATGCACCCGCGCCGGCCCGGGGAAATGCACGGCTCGACCGACATGGGGAACGTGACCACCGTCGTGCCGGCGATCCATCCGTTCCTCGCGATCACCGACGTCCCCACGCCCGGCCACTCGCACCGCTTCACGGAGGCCGCACGCGCCCCCGCGGCGCTCGCGACGATGCGGCTCGCGGCGAAGGCCCTCGCCATGACCGCCCTCGACGTGCTCACGGATGACTCGCTCCGGGTGCGGTCGCGCGCCGCGTTCGAGGGGCGCCGGTGACGCGCGGCCTCCGGCTGGGCGAGGTCGCGCTCCTCGCCGCCGGGCTCGCGGCCTTCGGCCTCGTGACGCTCGCGCTGGTGTTCGCCGGCGAGCCGACCTTTGCCGCGCTCACCGATCCCCGGGGCGCGGCGCTGCGGGGCGGCGGCACGGTCTGGCAGGTGGACGCCGGCACGCTCCGCGTGATCCACCGCGACGCGCTCGCCTACGTGCTGGGCGAAGCCCCGGCACTGCCCGCGCGCCCGGACGGGTCGGCCATCTTCGACGCGAACGAGCGCTCGCACATGGCCGACGTGCGCACGGTCTTCACCGGTGCGCGGGCCGCGCAGCTCGCGGGACTGATCGTCGTCGTCGCGGTGCTCTGGATCAACCGCGCGCGCGGCCGGCGGGCGCTTGCCGGCGCCCTCGGGCGG
>VGPA01000303.1 GCA_016875665.1 Chloroflexota bacterium
ACGCGGTGGCGACACCGGGCTGCCGCTCGAGGCGGCGCACGAACGCGGCGGCGCGCGCGAACGACCCGACCTCGGGGAGCCGGATCAGCGGCTCGGCTTCGATGCTCGGGCGCGCCGGCCGCGCGGGCGCGGCGATCTCCTCGATCGTCGCGCCCGTACGGGGCGTGCGGAGCACCGCCGTCATCGCATCCATCACCCCGTCGATCGCGATGTCCTTCGTGAGGAACCCGTCGCAACCGGCCTGCTCGGCGCTGCGGCGCGCGGCGGCGCTCGAATCGCTCGTGAGGATGATGATCCTGCTTTGCGGGGAGACCCGCCGGATGGTGGGAAGGAGCTCCTCGGCCGTGACCCCGGGGAGGTGGTAGTCGAGCAGCACGACGCGCGGCTGCTTCTCGGTGGCCAGGCTCACCGCCTGCGATCCCGTCACCGCGAGTCCCGCGACCCGGTAGCCGGGCTGGTCGCCGATGATCCCCGAGAGGGCCTGCGCGAAGAGCGTGTGATCGTCCACGACGAGCACGCTGATACCGCCCCGCTCCTCACCCGGCATTGGGCGTACTCAAGCACGGGGTACGTGTACGGGCCTGCGCTGGGCTCCGTAGACTGCGACGGATGCACGAATTGGAGGCGCGGGCCCGCAAGGTCCTGTCGCCCGTCCTGGGGCACTACACATGGCTTCCCGTTGACCGCGCCGAGGGGTCCTGGCTCCACACGAAGGATGGGCGGCGGATCCTCGACCTGACCTGCGGGATCGCCGTCACGGCGGTGGGCCATGCACATCCAAAAGTAGTATCAGCGGTCCGCGAGCAGGTGGGAATGCTGTCTCACCTCTGCGTGGGCGTCGGCCTGTACGAGCCGTACGTCGCCCTCGCCGAGGAGCTCGCCACCGTGACGCCGGCCGGGCTCGACACGGTCTTCTTCTGCAACTCCGGTTCCGAAGCGGTCGAGGCGTCGATCAAGCTCGCCCGGCAGCACACGGGCCGCCAGGGCATCGTCGTGTTCCGGGGCGGCTTCCACGGCCGCACGATCGGGGCGGCGTCCCTCACGACCTCCAAGGGCGCTTACAAGCGCGGGTACGGCGCGCTCCTGCCCGAAGTCGTGGTCGCGCCGTTCCCGAGCCCCCGCGAGTGCGCGATCACCGCGCCGCACGACGCCGAGGCGTGCGGCGAGCATTCGCTCGCCGAGATCGAGCGGATCCTCCATCACCAGCTCCCCGCGGAGCACGTCGCCGCGTTCGTCATCGAACCGGTGCTCGGCGAGGGCGGCTACATCGCCGCGCCCGCCTCGTTCCTGCGCCGCCTGCGTGCATTGGCGACGAAGATCGGCGCGCTCCTGGTGTTCGACGAGATCCAGACCGGCATGGGCCGCACGGGCGCGTGGTTCGCCGCGCAGCGGCTGGGCGTGGTCCCAGACATCATCACCGCCGCGAAGGCGCTCGGCGGCGGCCTGCCGCTCGGCGCGCTCATCGCACCGCGCGCGCTCCATGATGGCTGGCGCACGTCGTCGCACGGCTCGACGTTCGGCGGCAATCCGGTCTCGTGCGCGTCCGGCCTCGCGACGCTGCGCGTGATCAAGGAGGAAGGCCTCGTCGCGCGCGCCGAGAAGGTCGGGGCGTGGATCGAGGAGGAGCTCGCGCCCCTGCGGTCGCATCCGCGCGTGCGCGAGATCCGCCGCCTCGGCGCGATGGTTGCGGTCGAGTTC
>VGPA01000304.1 GCA_016875665.1 Chloroflexota bacterium
CACGACGGAGGCGCGGCGGTCCGGAGCGGCGCGGCTCCACGAGCGCGGCACCGGCGAAGCCAACGTGGCCGTGCACTCGAAGGGCTCTTGGGGCGACCCCGCGCGCGGCCGGTCCGCGCCGGTGCGCATCTCGGGAAGTTGGACCTACCCGCGGGTGGCCCACGCGGTGATGGAGCAGAACACGACCGTCGCGCGCTGGGATGCCGTGCGCGAGCGGTTCGAGCTGTGGACCTCCACGCAGGCGCCGCACTTCGTCGTCCATGAGCTGGCGCACGTGTTCGGCCTGCGGCTCGACCAGATCGTTTGCCGCGAGGTCGCGGTCGGCGGCGGCTTCGGGTCGAAGTCGAAGATCTCAGAGCACGAGGCGCTCGCCGCCGCGCTCGCCAGGAAGGCCGGGGCCCCGGTCAGGATCGCGCTCTCGCGCGAGGAGGAGTTCGCCGCGACCAAGCCGCGGCACGGCTTCCGCGTCGGCCTCGAGGTGGCCGCGGACGGAGACGGGCGGCTCCGCGCCATCGACGCGGTGATGGACGTCGACAACGGCGCGTACAACCACTTCGGCCCGTCGGTCATGTGGGTCGGGATCAAAACTCTCGGCACGCTCTACATGCCGGACGGCGTGTCGTGGGATGCGCGCCTGGTGGACACGGCGCTGCCGCCCGGCGGGCAGTTCCGCGGGTACGGCGGGCCGCAGGCGGCCTTCGCGATCGAAAGCGCGATGGACGAGATCGCCGCGCGGACCGGGCTCGACCCGATCGACGTGCTCCTGCGCAACTCGAACGTCTCGCACAGCACGACGCTCTGCGGCGCCAGGCTCGACGAGGTCCGCCTGCCGGATTGCCTGCGCGCGGTGCGCGAGGCGATCGACTGGGACCGCAAGAGGAAGGAGCGCCGCCCCTACCGCGGCCTCGGCGTCGCGGCCGGCATGCACGGCAGCGGCTCGTTCGCGTTCCCGGACGCGAACAAGAGCGGCGCGGCCGTCGAGCTGCGCCCAGACGGTTCGGTCCAGGTGCGCTTCGGCGGCGCCGACGCCGGCACCGGGCAGCGCACGATCCTCGCGCAGATCGCCGCCGAGGAGCTCGGCGTTGCGCTGGAGCGCGTGGAGGTCCTCTCGATCGACAGCGAGCGCACGCCGCTCGACATGGGCGCGTGGTCCTCGCGCGGCACGCACATGATGGGCAGCGCCGTGCGGCTCGCCGCCCGCGGGCTCGTGGAAAGGCTCTCGGCGCGCGGACTCCGGCCCGCCGACCACGCGCGCCTGGATTCGGCGGAGTCGCACGAGGCCCAGTTCGTGGACGAACGCATGGAGTTCGTGGGCTCGGGGCCGACGCCCAACTTCTCGTCGAGCTACACCTTCGCCGCGCACGCGGTGGAGGTCGAGGTCGACCCGGACACCGGCGCGGTGCGCGTCCTCGACTACGTGGCGGCGCACGACATCGGCCGCGCGATAAACCCGACCCTGGTCGAAGGGCAGATCATCGGCGGGGTCGCGATGGGCCTGGGCGCCGCGCTGGGCGAGGAGCTGCTCTACGAGGCCGGGCGCACGGTGAACCCTTCGTACCTCAACTACGCGTTGCCGCGCGCCGCGGACCTGCCGCGCATCCGCCCGATCCTGATCGAGGGCGGCGAGTCGGCGGGGCCGTACGGCGCCAAGAGCACGGGCGAGCTGTCGATCGTGCCGCCTGCCCCGGCCGTGGCG
>VGPA01000305.1 GCA_016875665.1 Chloroflexota bacterium
GCGCGCACTGGCCCGGCGTCCGGACGCGCTGCGCGCCAGGATGCCGGATGGCGTCGAGGTCGTCGGCGGAGACTGCCTGGAGCCCCAGACGCTTCCGCCTGTGTTCGCGGGAGTGCGCACCGCGTACTACCTGGTGCATTCGATGGGCACGCCGGGCGACTTCGCCGAGCGAGATCGCGTCGCCGCACGGGCCTTCGCGGATGCGGCGCGGTCGGCCGGGGTGAAGCGCATCGTCTACCTGGGCGGGCTGGGGGATGATCGGGGCGACGCCGCGCTCTCAGATCATCTCCGCAGCCGCCAGGAGACGGGCGAGGTTCTGCGCGCCGGCGGAGTGCCGGTGATCGAGTTCCGCGGGTCGGTCATCATCGGTTCGGGCAGCCTCTCCTTCGAGCTGCTCCGCGCCCTCACCGAGCGGCTGCCGATCATGATCTGCCCGCGCTGGGTCGCGACCCCGGCACAACCCATCGCGATCGAAGACGTCGTGGCATATCTGGTAGCGGCGTCCGCGCTCCCGGAAAGTGGGTCGCGCATCTATCAGATTGGAGGGGCGGAGCGCGCCTCATACGGGGCGCTCATGCGCGAGTACGCGCGCCAGCGCGGGCTCCGGCGACTGCTCATTTCCGTCCCGGTGCTGACGCCTCGGCTCTCCAGCCTGTGGCTCGGGTTGATCACGCCGGTGTACGCCCGCGTCGGGCGGCACCTCATCGAGGGGCTGCGCAACGCGACCGTCGTCACCGATGAATCGGCGCTGCGTGCCTTCTCGGTGCGCCCGCTCGGTCTCGCCGCTGCGGTCGCCCGGGCGCTCGCCAACGAGGACCGCGAGTTCGCCGAAACGCGCTGGTGCGACGCGCTCTCATCCGCTCGGGGGATCGAGCCGTACGGCGGCGCGCGCCTGGGTTCGCGCCTGGTCATGTCGAGCGAGCGGGAGGTGGATGCCCCCGCCGAGGTGGTGGACGCCACGATCATGAGGCTGGGTGGCGAGACGGGCTGGTACGGCACGACGTGGATCTGGAAGCTGCGCGGCTTCGTCGATCTTCTCTTCGGCGGGCCGGGGATGCGACGTGGCCGCCGGGATCCGAGCCACGTGCGTGTGGGCGACGTGGTCGACTTCTGGAGGGTCGAGGCGGTGGAGGAGTCGCGGCTGCTGCTTCGCGCGGAGATGCGTCTGCCCGGTCGCGCCTGGCTGGAGCTGGCGGTCACTCCGGCCGGACAGCGCTCGCGGGTGCGTGCGACGGCCACGTTCGATCCTCGAGGGTTGGCCGGTCTTGCCTACTGGTACGCGCTGCACCCCGTCCATCGCTTCGTCTTCACCCGACTGCTCAACGGAATCGCCGCGCGCGCCTCTCGCCCGGCAGCTCCGTGAGCCGGGCGACGGCCCTGGCATGGCTGCGTCTCGATCTGCGCACCGAGGACAACCCGGTGCTCGCGGCCGCGTCGCAGGGCGGGCGTGCCGTCGTTCCGGTCTTCGTGTGGGCGCCCGAGGAGGATGGGGCCTGGCCGCCCGGTGCGGCCTCACGTTGGTGGCTCGCGCGGTCGCTCACGTCGCTCGATCGCGACCTGCGTGCCCGCGGCTCGCGCCTCGTCGTGCGCCGGGGCCCGACGGCGGCCGCGCTGATCGAGATCGCGCGGTCGG
>VGPA01000306.1 GCA_016875665.1 Chloroflexota bacterium
GGGCAGTGAGGGGCGGATGCTGGTGGAGCTGCGCCGGGCCGCGGTGGAGACGCTCGCCGACGCCGCCGTCGTCGGGATGCCGATGCCGGTGCTGTCGCCGCAGTTCGTCGCCGCTGCCGCGCTCGCCGCGCTGCCGGTGCTGCTGACCGGGCCGGCTCCGGAACCGTCCGCCGGCGGGTGGCTCTTCTCGCTCGGGCCGACTCCCGCGCAGATCGACCGGCTCGTCGCCGACGACCTCTCGGCGCGCGGTCTCCAGTCGTCCGCGCTGCGCCTGGATCCGCGGTCGGCCGACGCGATCAGCGGACCGCTTCAGCTCGGCGGTGCGCGGGCGCTCGTGCTCGCCGGATCGCCCAAGGACTTCTCACGCCTGCCCGGGGTCGCCAAGGCCCTCGCGTCGCCGCCCGCGGCATACCTCGGCTACCTCACCGAGCCCGGGGATCTCGGGGACTTCCGCGACCTGCCTTCCGTCTGGCCGGGGTCACGGCACGTCGTGGGCGGCGCCCCGCGCGAGCAATCTGCCGCGCGCCGCGCGTTCGTCGATGCGTACGGGCAGCGGCGCGGACCCGCCTCCACACCGGCCGCGACCGCGTACGACGCGCTCACCCTCATCGCCGAGGCCGTGGAGCGCGGGGGCCCGGAGCCGCCCTCCCGCGAGGGGCTGCGCGACGCGCTCGATCGAGCGAGCAGCGAGGGCGTCGCGAGCACGTATTCCTTCTTCGGCCGACGCGCCGGATTTCGCGCGAGCGATCTGGCGCTGCTGCGCTGGTCCGGCTCGTTCGTGACCGAGGCTCGCTAGCGGCAGCTTCGCGCGGGCTGGGGGGCGCTAGCCGGTGAGCAGCGCCTTGCGCGCCCGATACTCCTCCGCGTCGATGTCCCCTCGCGCGAGGCGCTGATCGAGGATCGTGATCGCCTCAGACCGTTCGCGGCGCGCTCCCAGTGTCAGCCGGGCGATCGCGAAGACCGCGAGCAGGATCAATCCCGCCCAGAACACGAGCGATCCGAGCATCATCCAGCCCACGCTGCCGGGGTCCATGTACGGGAAGCCGGGGCCCATCATCGGGATCACCTCCTGGGGCCAGGATCGCCTTTCCGCCCGGTCGGGGAGCCCGGCGTTCGGCCCGAATTGAAGGGCCGAACGGCAGCCCGCCGGGCCGAATCCGCTCCGCGACGAGCGGATCGGCGCCGGGTGCTGGGCGGCCATCCGCCGGCCGGGACGTCGCCCGCGCGCTCGAGTGCGAGCAGCCGCCGCTTCGCCGGGAGCCCGCCCGCGTAACCTCCGAGCGATCCGTCGCTCGCCACGATCCGGTGGCACGGGATCACGATCGGGACCGGGTTCGCGCCGCAGGCCGCGCCGGCCGCCCGGGACGCTCGGCGGTTGCCCGCGAGCGAGGCGAGGTGCGCGTACGTATCGAGCTCGCCGTAGCCGACGCGCGCGATGCCGCGCAGCACCGCGCGCTGGAAGGGCGTGAGCCCCACCAGATCGACCGGGATGTCGAACGACCGGCGGCGTCCGGCGAAGTACTGGTCGAGCTGCCGGGCGAGGGCGTCCGCGCGGCGAGCGTCCGGGACGACGCCGGGGCCGTGGTCGCGCACGATGCGGGCGAGGCCCGACGCGGTCGGCTCGCCCCC
>VGPA01000307.1 GCA_016875665.1 Chloroflexota bacterium
CGGTCGTTCGGCGGATGAGGGTCCTCGAGAACGTCCGCGTTCTCGACGGCCCCGGGCGCGTCCTGGAGCGGCACGACATCGAGATCGACGGCGGGCGGATCGTCCGCGTCGTCCCGACCCGCCAGGTGCAGTCGCCGGACACCGCCCGCACCGTGCTCCCCGGGCTCGTGAACATGCACTGCCACCTCACCGCGCCGGGCGGGGCCGACGCCGGGAGCCTGCAGCCGTTCCGCCAGCAGCAGGCGCTCGGGCCCGAGGTGCAGGTGCTGCGGACGATGGAGAACGCGCGCACGCTGCTGCGCTCCGGCGTGACCGCCGCCCGGGATTGCGGCGCCTCGGGCCGCGTGACCCAGACCGTGCGCGACTTCATCGCGGCGGGGGAGGCCCGTGGCCCGCGCATCGTCTCCTGCGGGCGGATCGTCACGACCAGCGCGGGGCACGGGTGGCAGAGCGGCGAGCGCGCCGACGACGTGGACGGCGTGCGCCGCGCCGTCCGCCGGCTGGTGGAGGAGGGCGTCGACGCGATCAAGGTGGCCGTGACCGGAGGCGGCGGCACGCCGGGGTCCAACGTGTTCGCCGCGCAGTACGGCCGCGAAGAGCTCGAGGTGCTCGTCGCCGAGGCGCACCGGCTCGGCAAACGGGTGGCCGCGCACGCGAACGGGACCGACGGCACGCGCAACGCGGTCGCCGCCGGCGTGGACACGATCGAGCACTGCGGGTGGATGGGCACCGGCGGGGGCCTCGAGGTGGACCAGCGGGTGATCGAGGAGATGCTCGCGAAGGGCATCACCGTCGTTCCGACGATGACCGTCTGGTACCGCTCGGCCTACGACGACTTCACGAACATGAGCCCCGACCGGCGCGCGATGCGCGCGGTGCGCGAGGAGCGGACGGCGTCGTGGGCCGCGATGTACCGCCGGGGCATCCGGTTCGCGACCGGTCCCGACACCGGCGTGAACGACACCTACTGGGACAACCTGGCGTGGGAGCTGGAGCTGATGGTGCAGCACATGGGCCTGACGCCGCTCCAGACGATCCGCGCCGCCACGGCCGACGCGGCAGTCGCGCTGGGCCTCGAGGCGGAGATCGGCACGATCGCCGCGGGCAAGCGCGCCGACCTGCTTGTCGTGGAGGGCAACCCGGCCGAGGACCTGGGCGCGCTCCGCCGCGTCCGGGAGGTCTATCGCGACGGCGAGCTGGTCGTCCGGGACGGCGCGCTCGTCGCCTGATCGCTAGCGGACGGCGCGCATCACCGCGCACGCGATGAGGCGGATTCCGAACCTCACCGCGCGCGCACCGTACCCGCGGCAACCCAGGCGCCGCCGATCGCGACGAGGGCGCCCGCGGCGATGAACGGCACGTCGATGCCCCCGCTCACGATCACCGACGAGAGCGCCGGGCCGACGATGCCCGCGAGGTAGAGCGGCAGGTACACGAGGTTGAGCGTCGTCCCGCGTAGATGCGCGGGGACCTCGATGGACAGCAGCCCGAAGATCATCGCGCGCGACGACGCGTGGCACAGTGAGAACGCGGCCGCCGCGACGACGAGGCCGGCCACGGAGGCGATGAGCGGGAGCACGAGGAGGGCGGCGCCGGAGAGGATC
>VGPA01000308.1 GCA_016875665.1 Chloroflexota bacterium
TGCTCGCGCGCGATGCCGCGGACCGGCCGCGCCTGTACCGGCGGCACGCGCTGCTCTGGCTCACCCCTCCCGCGGCGTCCGCGGCGGTCCTGTTCGGCGACGCGCTGAGCGCACCCCTGTACGCGCTGCCGCTCGTGCTGCTCGTCGCGGGGATCGCGGCGCTCGGGTTCGCCGAGCTCTGGGACGGCAGGCGTGCGCGGAGCGACCGGACCACCGGCGCGCTGCTCGGACTGGTGGTGCTCGCGGCGGCGCTCGCGCTCATGCCGTACTCGCGGACGGTCCAGCTCGGCCAGTCGGACGAGCCGCACTACCTCCTGATGATGCAGAGCCTGGTCCGCGACCGGGATCTGGAGCTGACCAACGACTACGACGGTCCGTACGAGGACCTGTACGGCGATCGCCTGCCGGACCGCCACATCGTCCAGGTGGGGAACGCGCAGCGTCCCATCCGTGATCTCGGCCTGCCGCTGATCGGGGCGCTGCCGTTCGCGGTCGCGCGCCGCACGGGGGTGCTCGTGCTGCTGTGCGCGGTGACCGCGCTCTTCGCGTGGCGCGGCCACGCCCTGCTGCGCTCGCTCGGCTTCGGCCGCGGCCCCTCGCTCGGCGCGGCCGGCGCGGCCGCGCTGCTCCACCCGGCCTTCACCTACTCGACGCAGGTCTATCCGGAGCTGCCCGTGGCGCTGCTGCTGCTGGTGGGCGCGGAGCTGCTCACGCGTCCGCTGACGCCGGCCCGCGCCGCGGGCGTCAGCGCGATCTGCGGCGCGCTCACCTGGCTGACGCTGCGCGCCTGGTTCATCGCGCTGCCCGTCGGCCTCGTCCTGTTCGTGTACGCGCTGCGCACGCGGCGCCGCGGTGTGATCGCCGCGGCGGCGGTCCCGGGCCCGCTCATCGTCGCGCTCTACGCGTTCGTGGAAGGCCTGATGTTCTACTTCTACCTGCCGAGCGCGGGGTACTTCGCGATCCGCGACAACCAGTCCGTGCTCACGTACACGCCATGGCTCGGCATCCCCGGCCTCTTCGTCGACCGCACGTTCGGCCTGCTCTCGCACGCGCCGGTCTTCGCGCTCGGCTTCCTCGGCGCGGCGATCCTCGCGCGGCGCACACGACGCTCCGCCGCCCTCGTGGCGCTGGCCGCGGGAGCGCTCGGCGAGGTCCTCTACATCGGGAACATCCGCTACTGGTGGGCGGACGGATCGCCGGCCCCGCGCTACGCGGTCGCGATTCTGCCGTTCTTCCTGTGCGCGCTCGCGGCGGGCCTCGAGCGCCTCGCGGGCACCCTGCCGCGGCTGCTCGCCGGCTTCGCGCTCCTGTGGAGCGTTGCGGTGACGTTCACCTTCGCGCTCCGTCCCGACCTCCGCTACGACATCGCCGCGGACGTCGCGCCCACCGGAGGTCCCGGCGTGCTGTGGAGCGCGGTGACCTACGCGATCCGGGCCGATCCCGGCCCCCTCTTCCCATCCATGGTGCGGGGCGCCGCAGCGGACTTCGCGCTCGCCGCGGCGTGGCTCGTCCTCGCCGCCGCGCTCGCGTGGGCGGGGAGCCGCGCGCCCCGAAGCGCCTGAAGCCGACATACTGAGCCCGTGCGCAGCGGAGGCCGTGG
>VGPA01000309.1 GCA_016875665.1 Chloroflexota bacterium
CAGCGGCGGCGCGGGCGCAGGCGCGGCGGCCGGGGTGGCGGCGGTGGTGGCGGCGACTCGGCCGGCTGAGGCCGCCCTTCCCGGGGTGAACCCGGCGGCTGTGTTCTAGGTCTTCGCTTTCGCGAGATCGCGCGTGAGCTCGGCGTGGCCGGCGTGCTCCGCCACATGCGTCATCTGCTGGTAGATCCAGTCCCGGCCGGACTTCGCACCCGCGCTCTGCGTGGTCACGGCGGGGACGCTCATGGGCGCGAAGCTCGGTGTGATCGCCTCGCGGTCTCGCTCGAGCGTGGCCGGGTCGATCTTCTCGAACGCCGCGGCGATCTTCTCGCGCATCTCCGCCGCGCGCGTGCGCGCCGAGGCCCAGTCCCACGGGTGGAGGAACTCACTGTCGCGGTCGCGGTCGGATGGCAGGCCGGCCACCTGACGGACGGTGTTGAGCGCGGAGCCGTGGGAGTGCCCCGCGATTAGCAGGATGCTGTTGCCGCTTTCGGCCGGCTTCCATGCGGCCTGCGCGGGCTCGATCGTGTCGAGGGTGTCGGTGATCCGCTCGAGATCGCGGAGCAGGCGGCGGCGCATGGATTCGAGCTCAGCGTTCACGGTGCCTCCTCATTCAGCGGACGCGCGAGACGACGAAGTCGAGCGCGGTGCGGAGCGCTTCGCGCTCCGGCAGGGCGGGCAGCGTGTCGAGCGCGGCCGCGGCCTCGGCGTGGCACGCCAGCGCGCGCCGGCGCGCCTGCTCCACGCCGCCGGTGGCGCGGACGATGCGCAGGAGCGCGGCCACCTCGTCCGAAGACTTGACCGGGGCGAGGATGCGCCGCGCGAGGTCGGGCTGCTTCGACTCGGCGACGGCGTAGATCATCGGCAGGGTCGGCGTGCCCTCGGCGAGGTCGCGGCCCACGGTCTTACCGAAGTCGGCTTCGTCGCCCACCAGATCGAGCACGTCGTCGGTGATCTGGAACGCGAGGCCCAGGTTCGTGCCGTAGCGGCCGAGCGCGGCGACGTGCTCCGGCTCCGCGTCGGTCAGGAGAGCGGCGCCCTGGCAGCACGCGGCGTAGAGCGACGCCGTCTTCAGCTCGATCCGCTCGAAGTACGCGGCCTCGCTGGGGAGAACGCGCTCCTTCGAGAGCTCCGAGAGCTCGCCGTCGCACAGGGCGAACACGGTCTGTGCGACCATCGCGATCACCTCGGGCTTGGGGAGCACCGCGGCGAGCGCGTAGGCCTTGGCGAAGAGGTAGTCGCCCACGATCAGCGCGACGTCGTCGCTCCACGAGGCGTTGATCGTCGCGACGTTCCTGCGGACGACCGCGCCGTCGACGATGTCGTCGTGGACCAAGGACGCCGTGTGCACGAGCTCGAGCGACTCGGCGAGGTTGAGCACGACCTCGCGCTGTACGCTCGTGCCGAAGCGGGCAGCGAGGAACACGAGCGTCGGGCGCAGCAGCTTGCCGGGGCTCGAGAACAGGTGCTCGGCCGCGGCGCGGAAGGTGGGGTGCCCGCCGCTACCGACCAGGCGTAGGCGGCGCTGCAGCTCCTCGAGCTCGGTGCTCACGGGCGAATAGAAGGTGGCCACGCTCC
>VGPA01000310.1 GCA_016875665.1 Chloroflexota bacterium
GGTCGTGGACCGGCACGACGGGGAGGTTGCCCTGAAGGCGGTGCCACTGGGCGCCGTCGTCGAACGAAGCGTAGATGCCGGTCTCCGTGCCGGCGAAGAGGAGTCCCCGGGCGACCGGATCGGCCCGGACGGTCCGCGTGAAATCGTCGGCCGGGATGCCGCGGGTGATCGCCGTCCAGGTCTTCCCGTAGTCGCGCGTCCGGAACAGGTACGGCCGCCGGTCGTCGAGGCGGTAGTTGTGGGCGGCGACGTACGCGCCGCCGGGCGCGAACGGCGACGCTTCGATGATCGAGATCATCGCGAGCTTCGGCAGGCGCGGCGGCGTCACCTGGGTCCACTTCTTCCCGCCGTCGCGCGAAACGTGCACCAGGCCGTCGTCGGAGCCGGCCCACAGCACGCCCTTCGCGACGGGCGACTCGGCGAGCGCGAACACGGTCGCGTAGCGCTCGCGCTCGGTCCACCGCGCGTCGTTCATCTTCGACGTGTCGTTGCGCGTCAGGTCGGGGCTGATCTCGGCCCAGCTGCCGCCCTCGTCCGTGCTGCGGAAGACGTGCTGCGCGCACACGTAGAGCACGTTCGAATCGTGCGGCGAGAAGAGGATCGGGAACGTCCACGGCCACCGGTACTTCACGGTGTCGACCTGTACCCCCCACGACCCGGCCTCCGGCCAGACCTCGATGTTCCGCGACTGGCCGGTGCGGTGGTCGTAGCGCGTCAACGCCCCGAGGTAGCTCGCGGCGACGGTGACGTCCGGGTTGGCGGGATGGGGCACCACGTACCCGCTCTCGCCGCCGCCGACGGGGTAGCACTCGCCGATGCCGATCGCCGACTCCCGCGAGCGGCTCGGCACCGCGAGGGTCGAGTTGTCCTGCTGCGCACCGTACACGCGGTAGGGCACGCGCGTGTCGACCGCGACGTGGTACATCTCCGCCGTCGGCTGGTTGAGCAGCGACGACCAAGTGATCGCGCCGTTCAGCGTCACCTGCCCGCCGCCGTCGTCGCCGATGATCATCCGGTTCGGGTCCTTCGGGTCGATCCACAGGTCGTGGTGGTCGGCGTGCGGCGTGGGCACGCCGGCGAACGTCTTGCCGCCGTCGATGGACTTGAAGCAGCCGCCGGCCAGCACCCACATCGTGTCGGCGTCCTGAGGATCGGCGAAGATGTGCTGGTAGTAGTAGTCGCGCTCGCGCACGCCGCGGTCGGTCGAGACGCGCTGCCACGAGTCGCCGTTGTCGTCGCTGCGGAAGATGCCTCCGTCATCGAGGGCCGCGGCCTCGACGATCGCGTAGACGCGGCCCGAGCGTGCCGGAGAGACGACCACGCCGATCCTGCCGAGGAGCCCCTTCGGCAGGCCGTTCGCGCTGGTGAGCTCGGTCCACGAGTCGCCGCCGTCGGTCGAGCGGTACAGCGCGCCTCCCGGACCGACGCTCGAGACCATCCACGGCGTGCGGAGAACCTCCCAGGTCGCGGCGAAGATCACGCGCGGGTTGTTCGGGTCGAGCGACACGTCGACCGCGCCG
>VGPA01000311.1 GCA_016875665.1 Chloroflexota bacterium
GCACTCCTTCCGTCGCGCTCGGCTGCGAGGCTATCAGTCCGGCCGCCCCGATCTCGCCCGCGAATCGCACGCCTCATACTCGTCGGCATGAACGGCACGGCGCTGCGCGCAGCACTCGCCCGCCGGCCTCGCGTGCGGCTCGCCAACCTCCCCACACCGCTCGAGCGCGCGCCGCGCCTCGAGCGCGCGCTCGGCCTCGCCGCACTGCACATCAAGCGCGACGACCTGACCGGCCTCGCGCTCGGCGGCAACAAAGCGCGCCAGATGGAATACCTGCTCGGCGACGCCGTCGCTCAGGGCGCAAGCGCGATCGTCACGGGTGCCGGCGTCGAGTCGAATCACCTGCGGACCGTCTCCGCCGCCTGCGCGCGGCTCGGGCTCCGCGCGTGCCTTGTCTTCCGCGGCGAGCGGCCGCCGCGTCCGGAGGGCAACCTCCTGCTCGACGGACTGCTCGGTGCGGAGTGCCGCTTCCTCCCGGGCGACCGCTTCTACAGCGACTTCCCCAGCGTCGCCGCCGCATGGTGCGAGGAGCTGCGCGCGGCCGGCGAGACCCCCTACCTGGTCGACACACTGGGCTGGGACTCACCGTCTCTGGGGCTGGCCGCCCTCGGGTACGTCGACGGCGCGCTCGAGATCGCGGAGCAGGCGGAGCGCGACGGCGTCGGCATCGATCGCCTCTATGTGTGCTCCGGCGCGGCCACCCAGGCCGGGCTCGCCCTCGCCAAGACCCTCCTCGGCCTGCCGTGGGAGATCGTCGGAGTCTCCGCGAGCCCGTTCATCCCGGACAAGCCCGCCGTCATCGCGCAGGTCGCGGCGCGGGCCGCGCGCCTGCTCGGGCTCGACGCGGCGCCGTCGGCGGCGGAGATCACGAACCTCGACCAGTACATCGGGCCGGGCTACGGCCTCGCGACCCCCTCGTCGACGGAGGCGCTCCGCATGGCGGCACGCACCGAGGGCCTCCTGCTCGACCCGACCTACACCGCCAAAGCGATGGGCGCGCTGATCGACCAGCGCAGGCGCGGCGTCATCGCCGCCGGCGCACGGGTGGTCTTCCTCCACACGGGCGGCGCGCCGAACCTCTTCCTGGAGCGAAACGTCAGCGCGGGCGGCTGAGCCGGGCGAGCGCGGTCATGTGCCCGGCGAGCTCCTTCTCCATCTGCGCGGCGACGGCCAGACTCGCCGCGGTGGGCGCGCCGTCGCCCAGGTCGACGCGGCCGGCGAGGACCGCGAGCTTGTCCACGATGCCGGGCCGCGGGATCACGAGCTCGCCCCCGTCGCCGCGTGTGGCTCCCGCGAGGTCGCGTTCCATCGAGTCGAGCGCGGCGCCCGGACCGTTCGGCGCGGCGCGGAGCCGCCGCACCTCGGCGATGGTCGCGTGCGCGCGCGTGAGCGCTTCGCGGACCCTGATGCCGAGGGCGTACTGCGCCCGCAGCGCGGCGGCGCTCACGCCGGTGCGCGGATCCGCGCGCACGGTGAGCGGCACCTCCCGCACGACTCGGCCCGACCGTACGCGCACG
>VGPA01000312.1 GCA_016875665.1 Chloroflexota bacterium
TCGTAGACAGGCGAGCGCTGCGCCGCGTGCAGGGCGAGGCGATCGAGAACCTAGAAGCCTCTCTTGCCCTCGACAAGCCGAGGGCGCTCATCCAGATGGCGACGGGCTCCGGCAAGACGTTCGCGGCCGCGAACATGGCGTACCGCCTCATCAAGTACGCGGGCGCGCGTCGCATCCTGTTTCTCGTGGACCGGGGCAACCTGGGCCGGCAGACGATGGCGGAGTTCACGCAGTTCACGACGCCGGACGACGGCCGCAAATTCACCGACCTCTACAACGTGCAGCACCTCACCTCGAACGCCATCGACCCGGTCGCGAACGTGACCATCTCCACCATCCAGCGGCTCTACTCGATGCTGCGCGGCGAGGAACTGGCCGAGGAGGATGACGAGCGCTCGACGTACGACGTGGAGCCGGCGCAGGCCGTCGAGGTGGCCTACAACCCCTCGATCCCGATCGATGAGTTCGACTTCGTGATCGTCGATGAGTGCCACCGCTCGATCTACGGGCTGTGGCGGCAGGTGCTGGAGTACTTCGACGCGCACCTGATCGGCCTGACGGCGACGCCCTCGAACCAGACGTTCGGTTTCTTCAATAAGAACCTGGTGATGGAGTACGACCACACCGCCGCCGTCGCCGACGACGTGAACGTGGACTTCGACGTGTACCGCATCCAGACGCGCATCGGCACCGAGGGCGGGACGGTTGCCGAGGGCGACTGGGTCGGCTTCCGCGACCGCGCGACGCGGCGGATGCGCTGGGAGACGGCCGACGAGCCGCTGCAGTACGACCCGGGAGACCTGGATCGCAAGGTAGTAGCGCGCGACCAGATTCGCACCGTGATCCGCGCGTTCAAGGAGCGCCTGTTCACGGACATCTTCCCGCGCCGCACCGTGGTGCCGAAGACGCTCATCTTCGCGAAGGACGACAGTCACGCGGACGACATCGTGCAGGTGGTGCGCGAGGAGTTCGACAAGGGCAACGACTTCGCACGGAAGATCACGTACCGCACCACCGAGCGGAAGCCGGAGGACCTGCTCGCCGCGTTCCGCAACAACTACAACCCTCGCATCGTCGTGACCGTGGACATGATCGCGACGGGCACGGACATCAAGCCGCTGGAGTGCGTCTTCTTCATGCGCGCGACGAAGTCCCGCACCTACTTCGAGCAGATGAAGGGCCGAGGCGTGCGGGTGATCTCGGACGCCGAGTTCCAGGCGGTGACGAACGACCCGGAGCACCCGTCCAAGACGCACTTCGTGATCGTGGACGCAGTGGGCGTGACCGAGTCGGAGCTGAACGACTCGCAGCCGCTGGAGCGCAAGAAGGGCGTGTCGTTCGCGTCGCTACTGAACAGCGTCGCCGTGGGACAGCTGTCCGAGGACATCGTGTCGTCGGTCGCCTCCCGCCTCGCGCGCATCGAGCGGCTGGTGTCGCGCGAGGAGCGCGAGACGCTCGTTGGCCTGGCGGGAATGCCGCTCGATGCGCTCGTGCATGCGCTGATCGACGCGACCGA
>VGPA01000313.1 GCA_016875665.1 Chloroflexota bacterium
TCGTGCTCCAGACCAATCTCGGCCGGGCTCCGCTCGCACCCGAGGCCGTCGCGGCGATCGCGGACGCCGCCGGCTCGGTCAGCGTCGAGTACGACCTGGACAAGGGGCGCCGCGGTGAACGGCACGGCCATGCCGCGGGCCTGCTCGCGGAGCTGTCGGGCGCCGAGGACGCCCTCGTCGTGAACAACAACGCGGCCGCCGTCCTGCTCGCGCTCGCCGCGCTCGCCGCGCGCAAAGAGGTCGTCGTCGCGCGCGGCGAGCTGGTCGAGATCGGTGGCGGCTTCCGGATCCCCGACGTCCTGCGCCGGTCGGGCGCGAGGCTCGTCGAGGTCGGTACGACGAACCGCACCTACGCGGCGGACTACGCGGCGGCGATCACGCCGCGCACTGCGGTGCTCCTGCGGGTGCACGCGAGCAACTTCAAGGTCGTCGGCTTCACGGCCCGTGCCGCGGACGCGGACCTCGCCCGGATCGCGGGCGAGCGGGGCGTGCTGTTCGTGAACGATCTCGGGAGCGGGTCGCTCATCGACACGGCGCGCTTCGGGCTGCCGTCAGAGCCGACGGTCGCCGCCGCGCTCGCGGCGGGTGCGGACGTGGTGACCTTCAGCGGCGACAAGCTCCTCGGCGGCCCGCAGGCCGGCCTCGCGGCGGGAAAACGCGCGCCCATCGCGGCGATGCGCGCCCATCCGCTCATGCGGGCGCTCCGCCCCGACAAGCTGACGCTCGCGGCGCTGATCGCCACACTCGAGCTGTACCGTGACGGCGCGCCCGAGCGGACCGTTCCGGTCTGGCGGATGATCTCCGCTCCGGTCGAGGACCTCGCCCGCCGCGCGGCGGCCATCGTGCGCACGCTCGGCGAGCACGGTGTGGCGGCGGACGTGATCGAGACGCAGTCCCAGGTCGGCGGCGGGAGCCTGCCGGAGGAGGCGCAGCCGTCGCGCGCCGTGGCGCTCACGGCGAAGCGTCCCGACCCGCTCGCCGGCCGCCTGCGCACCGGGGCGACGCCGGTGGTGTGCCGGATCGTCGACGGGCGAGTGGCGCTCGACCTGCGCAGCCTGCTGCCCGAAGACGACGCGGCCCTCACCACGCTGGTGCTGGAGGCGACCGCGTCGTGACGGCGGGCGTCCGCGTGGTGGGCAGCGCCGGCCACGTCGACCACGGCAAGTCGACCCTGATCCGCGCCCTGACCGGAATGGACCCGGATCGCCTCGCCGAGGAGCGCGAGCGCGGCATGACCATCGACCTCGGGTTCGCGTGGACCGCGCTGCCGGGCGGCGCGACGGTGGGGTTCGTCGACGTGCCGGGCCACCGCGACTTCATCCGCAACATGCTCGCGGGCATCGGGAGCATCGACGCGGTGCTGCTGGTGATCGCCGCGGACGAGGGCGTGATGCCGCAGACGCGCGAGCACCTGGCGATCCTCGACCTGCTCGGGATCGCGCACGGCGTCGTCGTGCTGGCGAAGCGCGATCTGGTCGACGACGAGTGGGCCGCACTCGCGC